>CAYTVR010000303.1:0-1672 GCA_964441245.1 uncultured Saprospiraceae bacterium
AAAAGAAATATAAACGCCTAGTTCTGTACCTGCATACAATAGGCCTTTTTGCGTCTGATCTTCTCGAATCACTCTTGTATGTGCGCCATTAGGAATTCCATTGTTAATCGATGTCCAAGTTTTCCCATAATTGCTGCTTTTAAAAAGGGCAGGAGTGTAGTCTCCTAGCTTATATTTGGTCGTGGCAATGTATACCACAGCTGGATCATGTGGAGATACGTCAATAGCATTGACCAAAGTTTCTCCTAAGTTCTTTGGCGTAATGTTCTTCCAGGTTTTGCCATTATCTCTTGTTATTTGAACGTAACCATCATCACTTCCTGAGTAAAAAACGCCTTTTTCGTGCGGCGATTCTATCAAGTAGCTAATCGTTCCATAATTTTCTGCACCCACAGCTTCATTGGTATAAGGCCCACCACCTTTGCCCTGTTTTTCATCGATATCTTGCGTTAAATCGGGAGAGAAATGTGTCCAGTTTTTACCAAAATCGGTCGATTTTAGCACATATTGAGCAGCATGAAAAATGGTGTTCGGTTCATGTTGAGACCAAACAATAGGAGCATTCCAATTGTATAGATATTTCATGTCTCTTGCTGCCTTTCCTAAATATTGAATAGGCGCTGCCATGATTTTATTGCGTACTCTATTTTCCATATCCAGCACTTCTATGGTTCCCAAATAACTTCCTCCAACAGTCATGGTTGGATTGTTTTTATCAAAACCTAAAAATGCACTTTCACCCCCAGCGGCTGATGTCCAATTGCGTTCAGAAATATCAGATCCAGTCATGTTCATACTCGCAATCTTTACCGACGTATTGTCTTGCTGCCCAGCATAAATATTATAAGGAACTAAATTATCAACATTGATTCGGTAAAACTGAGCTGTTGGCATGATACTTTGCGTAGACCATGTTTTTCCATAATTGAAGGAAATTGCTGCGCCACCGTCATTGGCAATAACCATGTTTTTAGGATTGTTTGGATTGACCCATAGATCATGATAATCTCCATGTGTTCCTGTAATTCTTTTCCAAGTTTTACCGCCATCTTTAGATCGCAAGGCTGGAGCACTTAATACATACACCGTTTCATCATCGGTAGGATCTGTAAAAACTTCGGTATAATACCAAGCACGTTGGGTCAATCTATTATCACCACTCGCTTGTGTCCAACTTTTTCCGGCATTGTTAGAAACATACAACCCACTTTGGTCAGTTTGCGTATCACTTTCTATCAATGCATACACTTTATTACTATTACTTCTACATACAGAAATGGCTAGTTTTCCGAGTTCTTTGGGAAGGCCAGTTTCTAATTTCGTCCATGTATCTCCGGCATCTACCGATTTGTATAAGCCACTTCCTGAACCCCCGCTAATCATTTTCCAAGGTGTTCGTTGGTGATGCCACAACGCCGCATACATAATTTGTGGATTGTTCATATCGATCGACAATTCGGAGGCTCCAGAAAAATCGTTGACATATAAGGTCTTTTTCCATGTTTTTCCTCCATCGATAGATTTATATACACCTCTTTCTGACGTGGGCGATGCATATTTTCCTTGAGCCGCTACATAAACAATATCTGGATTGGTAGGATGAATGACAATTCTTGAGATTTGTTCTGTTTTGGTCAACCCAATATGCGTCCATGTTTTTCCTGCATCTGTA
>CAYTVR010000303.1:1682-6679 GCA_964441245.1 uncultured Saprospiraceae bacterium
CGCCATAAGATGTCATAACACCACGAATGGCATGTTCTCCCATGCCTACATAGATAATATTTGGATTGCTTTCAGAGGCCGCTACCGCACCTACAGAGCCGGTCTTAAAAAAACCATCACTTATATTATACCAATGTTGTCCAGCATCTTCCGTTTTCCAAAGTCCACCCCCTGTAGTTCCCATATAATAGGTCAGTGGGTTGCTAAGAATTCCAGTGGCACTTACAGAACGACCACCTCTAAAGGGACCAATATTTCTGTATTTCATAGAAGAAAAGTATTGATTTGCTTCCTGAGCAAATATCAATGCAGGCAATGCTATCAGTAAAAAGGTTAGCTTAAATCTCATAATTAAGGTATTTATTGTGCTCCTAAATTAAAAAGAATAATTTATGTACGCGCTATCATATGAGTAGAATCTCGGTAATATCTAAAAGTAAAAGTGTACTCTATGTATTTTGTTAAAGTATGTTGCTTTATTCGCGTCAAACAAATTGTTTTAGACGCGCTCATGAATCTTTGAATAAAGAGTTGCCTTACGGCTAATCGCATTCAACTGAGATTCATGAGAGTTCCATAAATGTGCGCGGAATGACTTGAAAAACTATCGCTTTAAACTAAACTAACCTTAAATTTATTTACTTTTCCATTAAAACCATCTTTTACCTAAAGATACAGGGAAAATCCTGTAAAAGATACAGGAAAAATCCCCTTAAAATAGGGGGAAAATCCTGTTGAAATATAGTTGATTTAAGATTAATTTTCGAAAGAAATTTTAAGCGATTGCCCCTTGCAAAAACCATTTTAATAATGATTACAATTATTATGCTTGTTTGTTAAAGGACAATTAATTCAAAATCAATTAATAACGACGTATCTCAATCACCTCTATTATGAAAAAGGCACCCCTCATTTTTCTATTGATTCCTTTATGGATGCATGCACAAACGACAACAGACTTTAAATTTTTAACAAATATAGGTGCCAATGGTACGCTCTATAGTGTTAATGTTCAATTTCCAGATAATAATTTTAAACTACAAATTTGTGATGTGGATAGCACTTGCAAGAATACATTGTCATACGGTTTTGCGATCGACTCAACTTTATTCAAGCAAAGTATTATAACTTTTTTTAAAGCGAAAATTGATACAAGTCTAGCTGATAGTTCTTTTGCAGCGAATGAAATTGCCCTTATCAAGACGATACCATTAAAGGCGAAGCAATACTATGATAATTTAAAATCTGAAAGAGAACAAATAACTCGGGCTATTGATAATCCAGAGCAAGAGTTCTCTGGACGTTTAAAACTAAATAAAAAAATTCCAATTTTAGGTACTTCCAAAGATAACCACAAGTTATTGAAATATAGTACAGTCAAAGAAAATGAAACAAAAACAACTAGCGAAAATCCTATTCAACTAGATATCTTTGATGTTAAGAAAGCGTATTTAAATTTCTTCAATAATAAAGCTTCTACAATTGTTATTGAAGGAGATGCTTATAATAAAAATAAAAAAGTCAAAGAAAATATGGTCATAAGCAATCGAGGTTTCAGTATCCCGATACGCTATTTTAATATAAAAGGAAATAGACTATCCTTTTACTTTGAAGATAAAAAATTCGTACTTGAAGTAGATGATATTTTTGATTACAATTCTGATGAACATTTTAATTTTTCTTTAGCAAATCAAGAGCTTATATTAACCGCCGATGACAGCGTAAAAAAAGTAGAGCAAAGACGTTTCATTGATTACTTTACAGGAATTTTCTACACCGATCTATTGGGCTTTAATGGTGAAAATACTAATAGCTTAGTCAATGCACAAGCTCGGGTACTAATTCCATTAAATCAGCGCAATTTTAGTCCTGGAGGAAAATGGAATTCTGGAAGTTGGTACGGAAAGTATTCTATATTCCGACAAATAACGACAACACTAAATATTGGTTTATATAATAATTCTGATGAAGAATTTAGATTGGTCAATAGTCTTAACTCAAGTCAATTCGAATTATCAGATATATATCGTAAGAGGAATCTAAATAGTAATATTGGTATTGATGTATTATCATATGAGGCCAAAGGATTTTCAACAACTATTTCTGCTGGATATCAGACTTCATTTTATAGGAGTAAATTTAAATCGAAGATTACGAAGCCAGATCCAAATGGAGATGGATCTAATGCCGATGAGGAAAAAACTGGTCAATTGTTCTCCATAAGTCATGGCCCATATCTAAACTTTGAAATACGACCACAAACCAATTTTGGCGCCGATGTTCGTTTAACACTTGATAATTTTTCCTATAATGGTACTGACAATGTCGCTGGCCTTGATATCAGGCCTTTAATTCTTAATCAGGGCATAAGTCATGCCTTATTTAAGCATAATATTGTGAACCTTCAAGCCGACTTTTACTGGATCGCGAAAGGCTCTAAGACAAATGGAGGTGTCTATGCAAGTATAGGCGGTGCCTACTTTACCAAAGGCTCTATCATTGAACCGCAACTTTTAGTAGGTTATGCTACTAATTTAACCTCTTTCGTTAATCGCTTTAAAAAGCAAAAACCGGAGGTTAAAACTCCATAATTTGCTTTATTCGCGTCAAACAAATTGTTTTAGACGTGCTCATGAATCATCGATTTGGTAAAAGTAGGGCAGAGCGTTAAAAAAAGGATCTTTAGATCTTTTAACGAATGAGCCAGCCGGCGCCTAGAATATCAATTCTATATAAAGTTTTTTCTAAAAGTTTTTCGTACGAATTCAAGGCAACACTTTTTTACGGATAGGGCCTTAGAGAAGAGGCAAAATGCGTGTGAAATGGCTTTAAAAGGTTATATTTCAAATCAAACTAACTTTAAACTTACTTATTTATTTGCTTAAAATCACTTTTTTTGTTCATTAAAAAGGGAAAAATCCTGAAAACAAATCAGGAAAAATCCTTAAATAAAAAGGGAAAACACTGTTGACTTTACTTTAAACAATGTGTAATTTTAACTACATAAACATCCATAACTTATTTATTAGTTACAAATAAAATAAATCACTAAACTATTTGAAATGGTAAAACCTATAGCAGATTTACATTGTCATCCTTCGCTTAAAGCAGCTAATAATTCAAAGATACCTGACATTTGGTCTTTTAAAAAAAACTTGTATACACGGGCTTTATTTAAAGGATTTTTAAAATTAGGAATTAGTCCAAGAAAATGGCTGGTAAACTCTTTTTCAAAAGAAATGGCTAAACATACGCAATCAAACCTCGACAATTGTTATGAAGGTCAAAACCGTCTTTTATTTCTTGCCATTTACCCTCCTGAAAGACCATTTTTAAAGCCAGATAGACCTTTCAAAAAGACCACTGATGTACAACGTTTGATTTTGAATAGTGTGTTTGGAAAAAAATTAAATAGAAAAGTTGATAACAAAATCATTCGAATATTAACAGGCTTTTCAGAAATAAGAATAAAAAAATATCTAAAGAGCATTTATGATTCTGAATACGTGAATTATTTTGATGATGATTATGCTAAAGAATATGAATATATTGAAAATAGTCATCTTAGTACTTCTCCAAATAGCAAATACATTTATAATCCTACCTTTAAGCTAATTCAGAATTTTGATGAATTTAAAGCAATAAAGGATAGCCACACTATTTCTGGTATTGTTACCATTGAAGGTATGCATGCATTGGCTAATTATAGAAATGAAGACTTGTTTTCTAAAATTACCATTGACGATTTAGAAGACGAGCACAGAAAGAATCTAGAGAACAGTTTCAAAGATAATATTGATAAAATCAAGGATTCGTCCAAAACAAAATTCCCACCATTTTTCGTTACCTTTTCTCATCACTTCAATAATTTAATCTCTGGCCATGCTAAGAGTTTTGCCGATTCGTCTAGTTCTACCAAGCCAGGTTTTTCAAATGTATTTAATCAAGAAAATGGTTTAAATTTGGGTATTACAGAATTTGGTAAAGTATTAATTAAAGATCATTTGTTGTCAAGAAAAAATGGTCCACGTATATTAATTGATACCAAGCATATGTCATTAAAATCTCGCGATGATTTCTATGAAATTGTTCAGAAGCATTGGAAAAAGGGTGATAAAGTACCCATTATATGCAGTCATACAGCTATCAACGGAATTCCCACTAGAAATGAAGCGGCTTTAAGAAAAGACACGAATAGATTAGATAAGAACTCTTATGTGAGCCGATGGGATATCAATGTTACTGATGAAGATATACGTGAAATATATGACACCGAGGGTATATTAGGAGTATGTATGCATGATGGAAGAATGCCCGGTGGAAAATTTAAAAAAATGTTAGATGATTTTAAAAAGGGAATGCACAACAGTCGTGAATCTGTAAATAGGCTTCATAGGCAAATGTTTCTAACTAATATTTTTCATATTGTAAAAGTGAATTTGCAACACATACGAGCACATAATCATGCGAATCAAGGAGCTACAATTGATGAAAAAACAGCTTGGAATACGATGTGTTTAGGCTCTGATAATGATGGTATTGTGGATCCTTTCGATCATTACAACAAAGCTGATTCTTTAGATGAGTTTCGAAATATGCTTCCAAAAGCAATTAAACTAAATTTCAAACCGTATATGAAAAAGTTTAGAATTATTTGTGTTACGGGCACTTCTAGCAACAGTTTCTATACAAAAGAAGAGCTCACAGAATTATTAGTAGGCTATACTCCCGAAGAGGCCATTGAAAAAGTATTTTCAGATAACTTAATCCATTTTATGGAACGTTATTTTACAAAACAATATCTAAATGGTAATTAATAAATACATAAGATGACAAATTTTAACGAATGAACTGGATTGCTAATAAAAAATCATAAAGGATAGTAAATATTTAAACTTTGCTATTGAAGGAGTAGGTTCTATACATGCAACGGATAAAGTAAACTATAGTTCAATCAAACGATTTGTTTTGTCGGTTTCTTTGTTTTAGATTTACTA
>CAYTVR010000303.1:6779-8703 GCA_964441245.1 uncultured Saprospiraceae bacterium
ATATATGTCAATTCTAAATCTTTTCAGAAAAACGCCGAAAGGCCCAAGATTAACCGTTCGCGTATGGATCAATCAAGCTGCAAAAGAAAAAGCTTGTATCAAAATGGCTCAAGAGGAGAAAACACTTCTTTTTATAGCCTGGTCAAAAGTTACTTGCGAACACTTTCAAGAAATATTCAAACAAAATAATATATACAATGAAGTAGTAACAACTAGCGACGTTCTTCCTTTTAGGATGACTGGAAAAAAATTTGTACTTATCGAACGTCATTTTGATGAGATTAAAGAAAAGAAGTTTTTAGAATCGCTAAAGGTTGATAGTGCATTGGTTCATCTCTCTCTAAGTGATCCCATTTTATCAATATTCGATTCAGACCGTATTCAGGAATTATTGGTAAACATGGGGCACAACGAAGATGAGTATATTGAACATAATATGGTCAACAAATCAATTGAAAGAGCTATGAAAAAGATAAAAAATGGAAATCTCCCAGAGGACAGTTCTAGAGCCCTTAAGGAGTGGATAGAAGGAATATATTAATGCGCAGAGCGAATACAATATTGATTATTATTAATAAAACTATAACCAACAACAGCTCCTATGAAAAGCCATAGTTCAGTCTTCCAAAAACCAAAAGTTCAAATAAACGATGAATGAAGTGTTAAGACCTTTAAATCGCATACTAGATTGGCTCAATTCCCTTTTCGTAACTCGAGTAAAAAGGGAGCTAAATGAAGACGATTCGGAAAGTGCGATTGATTTCGATAAGGAGGAATACTTAATATACAATGATTCCAATGTTTCTATGACAAAATCAATTTTTATTATATTAGTAATAGGGGCGATTGGAGTTTTTGCTCAGAATAGCTCTGAGGAACTATCTACTGTTTTAGGTTTTAGTCTTCCCGTTTGGCAAATTGGTATAATAGCCGCTCTTATTCTTGCAGCAGGTCCTATTTATAAATCCTTAACCTACGATTCTCCCGTAATAATAATTAGTAATACTGGTCTGAAGTTAAAGGGTTTAGGACTATTCGCCTGGAACGAAATTTCTGAACTTTTAGCCGAAAAAGAATATAGTAATGAAAATGCTACAGGTGATAATGGCTATAATTTGGTTTTCAAATATCATGGGCATTGGTATAGAGCAAATATGGATGAGTTAACTTCAACTAAGGAAGAAATTGAAATACGTGCAGGGCACTTTTGGAAAAAGAATAGAACAAAAAATAAAAGTCCCATTATATATAAATGAGAAAACATTCCAGAACTAAAAATAAATGCTGGAAGGAGAATATATAAAACAATTTATGGAGTGGTATGCCGAAACTATAGGTATAGTAAAATTTTAATTTTTAGGACAAAACCATTGCTGAAATTTTTCCCATTTTTGAGCTCATTTTTTCTCAGTTTTGATGCTTTTCCCGAATTTCAGAAGTGTAACTAATTTTAAAGTATGCCGAATAAGCGCATTAAGTTTTGAATACTGCATTCATCCAATATTTTAAAATTACCAGAGCCAACATTTTAAAATATGCTTATGAATCTGCCACTGGCTAATCCATAATCAAGAGTGTACTATAATTTATATTATGTTAAATAGAGTGCTTCATGATACTCACCTCACACGTATATTTTGTATCGAAATCTACTAGGCATGTTTCTTTTTAAAAACAGATGGTGTTACACCTTCAAACTTTTTAAACGCCGCATTAAACGAAGACAATGTGTTGAAGCCAACATCAAAAGCTATCGAAGCAATTTTTAAGTGATCATTGCTATGATCGATCAACAATTTTTTTACTTCTTCAATTCTATAGTGATTAATAAAGTCATTAAAATTTTGTCCAGCAAATTGATTTATAACCTCAGATGTTCTCTGAGTATTTTCTCCTATGAGCTTACTGAGACCTGATAATGACA
>CAYTVR010000304.1:0-8671 GCA_964441245.1 uncultured Saprospiraceae bacterium
TTGGTAAATTGATCACAGGGTTGTCGACCAAGCCGCTATTGAAAAATGATATGTCATTCAATGATTTTGAATTCATTATTTTTCCACCAAAACTTAAACCTATCCAATCTAAAGGGTATTCAATATCTAATTTTGCAGATACATTGCTAACATTCTGTTCATTTGAATTTGTGCCTCTAAAGAAATGTTCAGCGTTTGGATTTTGTTTGATTGAGACGCCAGTATATGTTTTAATATCTGGGTTGCTAAAATTGAAATAATCCAAATTCAAAGTTATTTTTCTTCCTAAGGTATCTATTGTAATTTCATTGTTATAATTGATTGAATGAATTTCTGGACTCAAATCTGCTGCTCCTTCAGATTGAAGAGATCTTATTATCTCATTGGAATCATAATCAAAAACAGGTGTGTAAGGTTCATCCGTATAATAGTAATTCGCTTTGTTATATAGATATTGTGCACCCATTTCCCATTTAGATGTTATTTTATAATTAAAATCCATTCGGGCATTCAATCCCTTTATATCACCCTTAAATGGTGAGGAAGTATACCAAAGTCCATCAGGGAAATAAGCATAATCATCTTGCTCTTGATAATATGCACCCTCTCTATAATTGATAGAGCTAACCAAGCTCAGTTTATTTTTATTAAAATTAAAGCTTCCTCCGCAAGAGCCTGAAGCAAAAGTTCGCTGTGTATAGGATGATTTTACTTGTGCGTTCCATGAGTTTTGTTTGGCTTGTTTTAAAGTAATATTTATCAAGCCGCTATTACCGGAAGCTTCATATTTTGCCGGTGGAGTAGTGATCACTTCTATATTTTTTATGTCTTCTGATGCAATAGATTTTAAAAAAATGGCCAAGTCTTGATTAGATAACTGTACTATTTTATCGTTAATCAATACTTGAAGATTACTTTTCCCGATCATACTAATGTTGTCATTTTGTACGCGTACTCCAGGTGTCACTCTTAAAACTTCTAAAGCATTTCCTTGAGAAGACTTAGAAGAATTTTCGACATTAAAAACAAGGCGATCTATTTTTCGTTGAATGAGTTTCTTTTTAGCGGTTACAGTTAATTCATCTAGTTGGTGAGTCGTTTCAACTAAAATGATTCCTAGATCAATATTTTCATTTTTTATTTCAATTTCTTGAGAAATAAAATCTTGACCAACAAAAGAAGCTTGCAAAATATAAAGCCCTTTTTCTACAGACAATTCAAAATAACCATCTATATCTGTTATGGTTCCAATTGGATATGTTAGTGACTGACCAGATAGGATTATGTTGACAAATTCCATAGGTTGTGTTGTGGCTTTATCAAATATTTTGCCTTTGACTACTATTTGTGCGTTGGAATTAATAGCGATAATGGAAAGTAAGATGATGATAATTTTTTTCATTGATTGGAGATTTAAGCAAGTAATGTTCAATTCAATTCAATTCAATTCAATTTTATTTTCAACAAAACTATGCTTGAAATCTTCATATTGCCAGAAACTTAATTGAGCGATTTTGAAGGCATCATTGAAATATTCTCAACTTCAACTTTTATAGAAATAGCCTATCTTTGTTATTATGGAACTCAAATATTTTAGATTGATAAAAACTATTGCGGAAGAGGGGAGTATTGCCAATTCTACTGAGCGTCTATTTTTGACACAGTCAGCTTTAAGTCATCAACTACGTGAGCTAGAGGAGCGTTTAGGTTTTAAAGTCTTTCACCGAAAGCGAAATAAATGGGAATTAACGCAAGAAGGGACAGAGTTATATAAATTGGCGAATAAATTATTCCTTTTTATCGATGAGGGTTTTAGTAACATCCAACATATTAAAGAAGGTTCAAAAGGGGCCATTAAATTAAGCGCTGAATGCCAATCATTTTTTCATGCCATCCCTTCATTTATACAAAAGATGGGGGTTCTCTATCCAGAAATTGACATTGAGATAATGCTCGGGGCAACACATCAAACTATATCGCAAGTATTATCTGGAGAGATAGATATTGCGATTGTGACATCAAAGCCTGAATCGGAGGAATTGTCAATTATACCCGTTTTTAAAGATGAAATTTTCGCCATCATGCACAAAGAACATCCATTAAATGATTTAGATTATTTAGATGCTAGTCATTTTGGAAGTGTTCACTTGATCATTAACTCCTTTCCATTAGAAGGTGTGGCCGTTTATGAAAATTTTCTAAAACCTAACAAAATTAATCCAATCAAAATTTCTGCGATTCCGTTTACGGAAATTACCTTATCAATGATTGATGCCAATATGGGGATGATGTGCGCTCCAAAATGGCAGTTAACTCCTTTTAAATTATCAAAAGAATTGATTCTTAAACGTATTGGAAAAAATGGTTTAAAAAGGAATCATTACTTAGTTGTCAAAAAAGAACAAAGGAATAAAAAATGTATCCATGACTTTATTTCTAATTTTGAAGAAGATTTTTTACAAACCTAATTTATTCAAGATTTAATTATTGAATGACTCCTGTTCTAATTTATAAAATTTCTATTGAAATAGGAACAGCATAAAAAAAGCCGCTCTGTAAAACAAAGCAGCTTTCTTGAAACTATCTTTTTGTGTCGTATTAATTGTCGAACATATAACGGTATCCTAGAGAAATCGTCCAGAAGTTGTACGTATCTTCTCCAGCATTACCTATAACATTTTCAACTTTAGGTGTCTTTCCTGCAAGGTTATAAATGAATTCCATGTGAAAACCTCCCGCAACAAAACCTACTCGCGGAGAAATGGCAAGGTTGAATCTCTTCTCTTCAGGAAGAATAACTGTACCACCAGAAGAAACTTCAGGTGTTGAAATTTTGGATACTCCAAGTCCTAAGCCACCAAATGGGCTAAAGTTGTTGTCCATAAAATAGTATTCCGCTTTCGCTAAATACAAGCCAGCGCCATAAAAATTGAGATCATCATCTTCATCTTTAAATCCATGAAGATTGAAATTTCCTTCAAGACCAACCGCTAACTGAGGGGTCAAAAAAGCTGCACCATCTAAGAAATAAGTTAGACCTCCTGATCCTCCTTCGGCAATATCACCTGTCAATTTGGTAAATCCTAAACCTCCACCTACGTAGTATTTTTCAATAGAGATTTGAGCACAAAGGCTAGCAGATACGAATAGTGTCATAGCCAGTAATAAAACTTTTTTTGTTGTAAGCATTGTCATTTTTTTAGTAATAAAAATTAGGTAAATTTATGTGTAACTATTTCATATAGAAATGAAATAATTGCAATTTGACCGTAAATCTAGCATTTTTAATAGATTCAACAATTCTTTTACAAAAGAAATTCCCAAAAATTAAAGTTATGCGTATATGATGGCTTTGAATGTACCTTTTTTGATGATAAAATCAGGTCAAAATGGTTAATTTTGATTGGGTATCCATAGGTGATTATGATGTTTTTTGGACTTTATTTATTTCAGGAATGATCTAGGCTAAATCTGTGATGGGGAGTGGCTGATGCAGCGAGACATGGATCTATTATTTTCAATCCCTTTCTCTTAGTTTAACTTCAATGAGATCAGATCGATTGAAGCTATTTCTTGTAGTGGGTTATAGTGCAAAATGAAACGCCAATTGGTGTTTTCTTTCATTAACTCTACCTGTCATTCCTTATTCCAGTTTTGAAACCCAACAGAATTTTCATTTGATATGACTTGTCTGCATTTCAAATTAGAATAGGATTTGATACCTTACATCTGGGAAAAAACCGCGTTGACGATTGGTTCTAATTCTTTGATCATTCTCATCATAGGATTTAAATAATTCATTTTCTCTACCAATAAAATTTTGAAAGTCAACAGAAAAACTTTGGGTAACGTTCTTCTGTGAATTGTAGATCAACCCTATTTTTAAATCAGGGCGAATATATGGCGCTAATTGAGATTCAAATGATTTTTCTTCAAAGCGAACCTCTTCATCAGCGGCGATAGATGCTTCAAGGTTAATGGGAGTATATCTTCTACCGCCTGAGTAGGAAAAGCGGGCATTAAGCTGAAAGGTCAATTTTTTATTAATTCTAAATTCTTTTCCAATTAAAAAATTGGTGGCAACATTAGAGTTATAGTAGGTGTTTTTTTGTTGGTTATTTTCTCCTCTATAAGTACTTTGGAATAAGGAGTTCGTCCACAAGAAATAAAACCCTTTTGTCAGCTTTTGGTTGATGGTTAATTCAATACCGTAATTTTCACCTTTGCCCTCATTGACTAGTCCTACTCTGTTGGGAAAACCAAAATCAGCTCCAAAGTTGAGAATCGAAAAATTAAGATCATCGGGATCAGTTGCAATATCTCTTAGTCTTTGATAATAAGCTTCAGACTTTATAGAAAATCCATTTTTAAATTGTTTTTTATAAGACAAAACAAAGTGGTCACTTTTGAGAAAATCAAGCGCTTCATTTCTGGTATTTTCCTCGATAGTCGCATCATCATCTTTACTAAAGTAGATGGGTAAGGGTTGTAATTGACTATGTCTTCCATAAGCAACACTTAGATGACTAGATGGACTCAATTCATAATTAAGACTGATGCGAGGTTCGATTGAAAATGAATTATTTAAAAGGAAGGTCATAGAATGTATGCCAGTATTTAAAGCTAATTTATTAGATATTTTATATCTCCAATGAACAAAGGCTCTTGCTAGGCTAGTCTTTCCCGAAAAATCTAATTCTGAAAACCAAAAGCTATTGTCAATTAAAATTGAGTCGATAACTTCTAGTGCATAAAGTTCGTAAACAGCTCCTATTTTTATTCGATGCTGAGTATTGACTTTGTAATTTAATGCCCAATTAATGGCATATTTATTTTGCCTATTATCCGACAGGAATGTTTGATCAAAAGTTAATGGTTGTGGTCCAAATGGAGTCAATTCTTCAATGGTGGTTTTTTGATTAGAATAGGTGCCCAAGAGCGATAAGGAAGAGGATGTTTTTTTATTAAAAAAATAAAGATGATTAAAACCAAGAATATAGCTATCTGTTCCTGATTGAAGGTTTTCATCTCCTTCAGTATATAAATTTTGCCCATCGGGTTCTGCTTCAAAAAGGATATCACTAATACCTGCTAGTCCCCAAAACGAAAATTTCCCATTTTTATGGGTAGGAATATTGATTTTGAAGTTCACATCTTGATACTGCGGGACTGCGAATCCGGTGCCAAAATCTAATCCTAGTTTGTTGACTAATCCAAGAGTTGAATATCTATAGTTGATGAGGAACGAAGCATTTTGACCGAAAGGTAGTGGTCCTTCTGCTCCTAATTCAAAACCATTAAATCCAATTTGACCCAAAAATTCATATTTGTTATGATTTCCATTTCGAAGTTTTAAGTCAAATACCGCACCTGTTGAATTACCATATTCTGCGGGAAATGCTCCAGAAATAAAGTCGCTTGTTCTTAGATTATTGGTGTTGAGGAGAGAAACGGGTCCTCCTGATGTACCTAAAGAAGCCCAATGATTTGGAGAAGGGATATCGACTCCCTCGATTCGCCAGAGTATGGTATAAGGAGAGTTGCCCCTTACGATTATATCATTGCGATCGTCCGAGGAACCACTAACACCAGCAAAATTTTGGGCCATTCTAGCTACGTCCCCTAAAGTTCCTGAATATCTTATTACTTCTTCCATGCGCAAGCTATGATTACTAGCGGTCACAAATTCATTCAGTGCATCATTTGTGTTCTGTTGGGCAGTTACCACTACTTCTCCTAGTGCAGCGATGGATTCTTCTAAAGCAATATCTACCTGCATATCTTTACCTGCCATTAAGAGAACATTGTCGATGACTTGAGTTTGGTATCCAATATATGATATTTGCAGCCCGATTCTTCCTGTAGGTATATTTTCTATAGAAAAAGAACCATCTACAAGAGTCGTCGTCGATAAGTTATTATGTTCCAGAATTAGAAGGGTAGCACCAACAAGGGGATAGTTACTTTCCGCATCAAAAACTTGCCCAGTCAAGTTGTAGCTAATTGCTTCTTGAGCGAGTGTAATATTTGTAATTGAGGGAAAAAATAGGATAGAGAAAAGTATTATTTTACGAATCATCATAAATAAGATTTGGTTAATCTAGTTCTCCGATAAAGCTCTTTTGATCAGGCAATCAAAACAACAGTATTAAATTGGAACTAGTTTTTTAAAAGTTTAGGATACAATCGTTTTATGAAGTCAAAGTAGTTTAAAAACAAGGATATATCCATTATTTGGATGACTTTGGGGTCAAAAACAAGGATTTGATGACGATTGACAAAGGTAGGGATGAAAGAAAAGCTTAAGGATTCATATTTTTGACGCGTTCTTCAAAGTCTTTGAGGTGTTTTCTGGAGACAGGTATCGTAGATTCTGTGATACGAGAAAGGGTCAAAAATAGACCAGCTGCATTTCCATTGACATGTACAATTTTATGGAGATTGACGACATAGCTTTTATGAATTCGTATGATATTTTCTTGTTGACTAAAATGATTAAGAAAAGAATACAATGAAATACGTTTAGTGATCCTTTGAACGACTTCCTCCTCTTCTAAAAAGATGTCTATATAATTTCCTGATGATTTGGCATATAAAAACTTAGGAACATTGATGCTGAATTCTTGTGATTTATTTTTTCCTTGAATCTGAATCAAATTTTTTTGAGAAAATTTCGGGTCAAAATTTTTAGGTTTAATTTTATTGAGCAGGGTCTTTGCTTTTTGTAAATTAAGATAAAGTTCTATGATAATTCTCAGCAAAACTATGATAAAGGCAATAAAAAGACCAATGCCAAAGGAGTTAGAAAGTTCTTCAAAAAGGTATTGTGAAGACCAGTTTTTTTCGTTGATATATACCAAATCACGTGTTAGAAAATTCCCGAGACCAACTCCCAATAATAGAATGAAAACAAATAAAAATTCATTTACAATATTCCATTCTTTTTCCCTTTTTTTTATGCTTTTTGAAATGATTAATGAGCCCAAAATGAAAAGCAAAACAGGAACTATTGATTGAATAAGACATGTGAAAAAATAGGAGACTCTTTGTTCTTCATAGTTGACCTGATGAGGTTTTAGAATGTAGAGAATATAAAGTGTCAAACAAAAAATAGCCAAGGAGAGTAAAACTAAAACTTTATCTTTATATATAAAATCAATTTTAATGCGATAGTTCTTCATGCTTTAAACTCGTTTATGAATATATGCTTGTTGCTTTTAGCCAATGGTCTTCTGTAAACACAATATTATGCGCAAAGCTGTAATTGCAGTCTATTTTTTTTAATGTTTTGGACTCTCCATTTATATTAGCAACCCGTGGATAATAATTCCTATTCCTAAAATTGAAACATACTTTTAGATTAAAATTACTTAGGGTGATTTTTTAAAACATAATCTCCCCAATCGGCAATTGATTGGACTAAAGGAATTAAGGTTAAGCCAAATTTCGTCAAAGAATATTCTACTTTGAGTGGTGGCTTAGAGGTGTATACTTTTCGTTTTATAATCCCATCTGATTCCAAAGTCTTTAATTGTAAACTTAGCATACGCTCGGTTACCGTAGGCATTTTTTTACGTAATTCATTATATCGTTTTGTGCCTGGTATCAAGTGGTAGAGTATTACCGTCTTCCATTTTCCTCCAATGATACCCATGGTTAGACTTGCACAACATGGGTATTCTTTTCCATTGAAATTATACATAAGATCATCCGCTTATTCCTACTATCAAAAATGATAGTTATTGCAAAAGTAATCTACGATACTTAGTTTTGCAACTATAAAAATTATACTAACCTAAAAATAATAAAATTATGAAGGCCATGATTATTAACAAGTATGGAGAAGATGCCATATTTGAAAGTCAAGAAGTCGAACAACCCAAAGTAAATGCTGGAGAAGTACTGATTAAGATTGCTGCTTCAAGTGTAAATACAGTAGATACGATGATTCGTACAATGGGTAAAAATCTACCACTTTCACCAGATGCACCAGCTATACTAGGGATGGATTTTTCCGGTACGGTAGAAGTGCTTGGTGAAAATGTAGAGGGATTTGCAATAGGAGATGAGGTATATGGTTGTGCTGGAGGATTGGCTGATTTACAAGGAACTTTGGCTGAATATATAGCAGCGGATAGTCGGTTAATTGCTCATAAGCCCAAAAATCTTTCTATGAAAGAAGCGGCTGCTATTCCTTTAGTGGGGATTACAGCTTATGAAGGATTAAAACGAGCCGGTGTCCAATCAGGCCAAAAAGTTTTGGTGCATGGAGGCTCTGGTGGAGTAGGGCATATAGCTTTACAGTTGGCAAAGCATTTTGGAGCAGATGTATACTCAACTGGAGGTGGAGAAATGCAAATGGAATTGATCAAAAAGTTGGGAGCTACACCAATCAATTATAAAACTGAAAAAGTAGAAGAATATGTAGAGAAGTATACAAGTGGTAAGGGATTTGATGTCGTATATGATTCTGTTGGCGGAGCTAACTTGATCAATTCATTTAATGCTGCCGCACTCAATGGACATGTTGCAACGACCGTATCATTGTGTGAATTGGACCTTTCTATTGCTCATTTTAAAGGCTTATCAATTCATGTAGTATTTATGCTAATTCCAATGTTACACAATTATAAACGTGAAGATCATGGAGGGATTCTAAGTGAAATAGCTA
>CAYTVR010000305.1:0-8662 GCA_964441245.1 uncultured Saprospiraceae bacterium
TAAGACATCAACACTTGAACACTTTAATACTAATACCTAATATTCGTCTTCATTAAAGAAGAAGTCATCTTTTCGCGGATAATCGGGCCAAATATCCTCAATACTTTCGTATAATTCTCCCTCGTCTTCAATACTTTGAAGGTTCTCAATTACTTCGAGCGGGGCACCTGAACGGATCGCAAAATCAAGGAGCTCATCTCGTGTAGCTGGCCATGGAGCTTCTTCTAAATGCGAGGCTAGTTCTAAAGTCCAATACATATGTTAGTTTGTTGAAATATGATACAAAATATTGCTTTATAACGGTAAGTTTAAAAATAATGTTTTGTATCGAGTCAAATAAAAAATATCTTGAATTTTGGGCAAAAGTAATAAACTAATTTTAGAGTAACAAGCACTAATTTACCATCATTGCCAAAATCAAAAAACATACCATTTTAAATAGGAATAGAAATTTATTATTTTCAATCTAATCAGCTGTTAAGCAGTGATTTAGGATCGAAAAGGATTTTAAACACGACTATTTAAATCAATATGATTCATTTTTAGACCTTATTGATTCACTTTAGTCACTTTGAAAACTTCTATCCCATAAAAAAAGCGTATCTTTTTTAATAGATACGCTTTTAATTTAAAAAATTATCTTTTTTATAAAAATTTTTTCAAATCTTTTTTTGATCGTGAAAATACTTCTTAGAGGGACGTTTTCTTATAAAATCAACATCGCATCTCCATAACTGAAAAAACGATACTTTTCTTTAATCGCTTCTGCATAAGCTTCTTTGATCAAATCCTGTCCTCCAAAAGCACTGACCATAATCAGCAAACTAGATTTTGATAAGTGAAAATTGGTAATCATTGAATTAGCAATATGAAACTCATAAGGAGGGTAGATGAATTTATTTGTCCAACCTTCGGCTATTTTTAGATTGCCTTCAGCAGAAACAGCTGATTCCAAAGAACGCATAGAAGTTGTTCCTACAGAGCAGATTCGTTTGCGGGCTTTCTTACCTTTATTCACTAATTGTACCGCCTGATCGGTTACATTAAAATATTCAGCATCCATTTTATGCTTGGAAAGATCTTCGACATCAATACTTCTAAAAGTACCTAAACCAACGTGTAACGTTAACTCAGCTAAACCTACACCTTTGATTTCCAGACGTTTCATCAATTCTCTACTAAAGTGCAATCCTGCAGTAGGTGCAGCAACGGCTCCCATTTCTTTAGCATAAATGGTTTGATAACGATCTCGATCGATAGCCTCTGCTTCTCGTGGAATATACTTTGGAAGTGGTGTATTACCCAATACGCCTAAAATTTTTCTAAACTCTTCATTGGTTCCTTCAAACAAAAATCGAATCGTCCGTCCTCTTGAAGTCGTATTATCTACTACTTCTGCAATTAATACATCATTATCCTCTGCATCACTGAAATAAAGTTTATTTCCAACTCGAATCTTACGAGCAGGATCTACCAATACATCCCATAAGCGCATCTCCTGATTGAGCTCTCTCAATAAGAATACTTCAATCTTGGCACCTGTCTTTTCTTTACGACCAAACAATCGAGCTGGAAAAACCTTGGTATTATTAAAAACCATGACATCCTCCTCGTCAAAATATTCTATAACATCTTTAAATACTTTGTGTTCTATTTTTCCGCTTTCTCGGTGGACAACCATCAGTCGGGATTCATCTCGATTATCCATAGGATAATGAGCAATAAGTTCATCTGGTAATTCGAAAACAAATTGAGATAACTTTGTTCGCATATTATTATTAGCTGTTTGATTTTGAAAATGACGTGCAAAGATAATAATTATCTTAAGAAAGCGGAAAAAGAAAACAATTTTGAGCAGAAAAGCAAATATTTAAATCTTTCTTTTTAGAATTTCGCAGAGTAATAACTACTTTTCATCGATTTGATACCAAAAGTCTGTAAACATTAGCCTAATTTTCCACTATCATTAGACAGAAAGAGTAAATAAGAAAAAGATACCTATGTTGGTCATAAAAATAATTTTCGAAAGTATTGCTCAAGCATTTCAACAATTGGTAGGAAACAAACTTCGGTCCTTTCTATCCTTGTTAGGCATTACTATCGGTATCTTTTGTATCATAGGAGTAAAAGCTGCGGTAGATTCTTTGGAGGACAATATTCGAGGAAGTTTTGATAAACTAGGTAATGATGTAATATATGTATCTAAATTTTCGTGGATGGAAGACCCTCATGAGAATTATGCCAAACTCCTTCGTCGGCCCAATCCTGGTTATGAGGACTATAAAGTCATTCGTAAAAAAGTAAAATCAGCAGAAGCGGTTAGTTTAAATGTTAATTTGGGTTTTAAAACCATTCAATTTAAATCAAATAATGTAGAAGGTGCTAATTTACTAGCCACAACAGACATGTATGTTAAAATCTACGATCCAACAATCGAATTTGGTCGTTTTTTTTCCAATGCAGAGTATCGCTATGGCTCTAATAAAATAGTTATTGGTCATCATTTAGCAGAAGAGCTTTTTGGTGCGATTGATCCAATTGGAAAGATGGTCAAACTCATTGGCCATAAAATGGAAATCATTGGAGTGATCGAAAAATCTGGCGAAAATTTGATAGGGATCATGGATTATGACGATAGTGTTTTATTGACCTACGAATATGCTCGAAAAATCGCTAACCTAAAATCCAATAATGCATTTGGCAATTCTTCGCTGAGCGTAAAAGCCATTCCTGATATTCCCCTCAATCAACTCAAAGATGACATTACTGGAGTCATGCGTGGACATCATCGCTTGAAACCCAAACAAGAAAACGATTTTGCAATGAACGAAATTTCTATGATGTCTCAAGCTTTTGATTCTTTCTTTGGTGTGCTCAATAGTATTGGTTATGTCATTGGTGGTTTTGCCATTTTGGTGGGAATGTTTAGTGTCGCAAACATTATGTTTGTTTCCGTCAAGGAAAGAACAAATATCATCGGCATCAAAAAAGCACTGGGTGCCAAACGTTATGTTATTTTATTAGAATTTCTAATCGAAGCCATTATTTTATGTATCATTGGTGGATTAATAGGTCTACTTGTGATCTATCTCATCGTAATGGCTCTCAGCTCTGCGGATTTCTTTGCCTATGAAATAAATTTGTCTGCCACCAATATGATTACTGGTATTGTTTTATCTACCATCATCGGAATTTTAGCCGGCGTCATTCCTGCATTGCAAGCCTCAGCAATGGACCCTGTGGTTGCTATTCGAAGTAAGTAATTTGTAGAATGTTGTAGTAGAGTGGTTCAAAAAAAATTAGCCTAGTAATTCATCCAATAATCAATCTTCAATCAAAAGAAAACTGTTCATTCCTCCATGAATGGAAATTGGATATTGACTTAATGGATATTGAATATTCTTTCGAAGAAGCAAAATGTAAAAGTCATAACTTAGGAATCACCGACCATAAGGATCCCAAACTCTTGCCTCCAAAATTCAGATGCCTACTGTTTGTTACCAAAAACATAAAGTGATCCCCAGCGTTTAAACCTTAACAATCAATCTTTCGTCTAAAGATCATCAAAGAATTCTAGTCAATTACAATAGGAGAGTAATAATATCTGTTTTCATTAGAATAGAGCTCAAATGGTTTCAATACCCTAAAACCACAGGATACAAGGTCATTTAAAATTAAATTATTCACCATTCAATCATTCCCCACCATGCCCAAAACAATCATCTTCCTTTTCCTACTTCTTTTCTTGATCGCTTGTGATGCTTTGCAACCTATTGTAAAAGAAGATCCTAATCCTATTGAAGAACCAATTGAAGAAGAAATAGACCTTGTCAATGGTAAGGCTGATTTTCAATATTGGATTCATAGCCCTTTGCATCCGGGTAATCAAAGAAGCGTTCGTTTTAAAACGAAAGCCATTGAAGTGAGTGGTATTGACAAAATAGAATTGCATGTTTTTGAATATCAATGGTATGAAAATACGGATGGATTGCCATCAAAAAGAAAGCGAACTAATGGCCAGTGGGGATTATTGGAAACTTGGGAATACAACAATTTTAAGGATACGGTTACGATCGATCACCTTTACACAAAGGGATTTCCGAAAGGAAGTAATGTAGAATATGTCTTTAGGATTTACAATACTCAAAATGGTCGGACAGAACGAATGGCTCAATTTGATGCGGGAGAATCGCTTTGGCCCAATAACAAAATTTTATTATACGCTACTTCGCGACAACCACTGAAGAGTACGATTAATCTTTGTTTTTTACCAGATACAGATTTTCGTCGAGACTGGCGAGGATTCTTAAGTGAAGTGGAAGATTTGATTTATAAAGGCTATCATTCTAGTAACATGATTCGTGATGATAAAGACAGGTGGACTTTCTTTTATACACAAGAAGAAGTGGATGGTTTTGCGCTTTCTCAAGATTTTACCAATGAAGCACTTTTTCCTTCTTTTATGAAAGACAGTATCATTGATGGGATTGATGCATTTGGATTGTTACATAAAAACAAATATTCTGATGGCGCTTATTTATATGGCAATATTCATTTTTTAGCACATTCTTTATTTACTTCGGAAAGTTATAATTGGGGAACAGCGATACATGAAACCAGTCATGCTGTTTTTAATTTGAGTGATGAGTACGATGGTTGTGCCTGCTTTGATTCAGGAGAAGGAACCAATATGTTTACCAGCCTTTCCGAATGTCAAAAATTTAATCGAGCATACGGGTTTGATCCGAAGGAATGTTCTGAGATTAAAAACTATCTTGGAGAAAGCTGGTACATGTCTGAACGTGATATTTATTTTGATACTGAAGCAGAATGCCAAGCGTTTAATCGAGCCCAAGGATATGATGAGGAAGCTTGTGAGACGTTTATTGATCTGGATGGAAAATATCAATATCGGGCAGTTCAAGGATTGTGTATCATGCAAGATGATGGAGATCATATTGTACGAGATTTCCAGAGAACCTGTGGTACTTTGATCGAGGAATATTATCAAAAATTAGATACACGGAAAGGAGTGTATGCTATGACAGAAGAACAAGATAACGTGTATGGATATGAAGAAGTCGTTTTTTTAGAATTGGATGTGGATCAAGAAAATTGGAATTTGAAAGTGGACCATGTTAGCTATGGTATCCCGGATAAAAATTTTATAAAATCAATTCCTTCACGAATTCAGATCGGTGGAAGTAGTAGCCATTCTCCAAGACCTTATCATATCAAATCAGAACATCCAGGTGGTGTTCATTTTTGTGGAGGCCATCAAAAAAATAGATTTCATAAAAAAAGTAAAGCTAAATGTAAAACAGTCATTCCCTTAGACCGAGAAGTTAAAGGAGCAATGTTTTATCGAAGTAACCACTCCAATTTGAGAAATGGACAACAAGCCAGAGGAGTACAAGGCCCTAAAGTGAGTATTCATAAAAAATTGGAAAACGCGATCAAGGATTTTAAAAATAGAAGAGAATAAGTCAATCTATAACCAACCATTAAAAAGTCAAGACATGCTGTTGAATCTTCATAATATTAATTTTTTCAATATCATTTAAAAATGGTTCAATATTATCATATCGGGCCTCATACCATTTTCTTCTTTCAAAGTATCGGCGAAGCCAATTCGTCTCAAAAATTTGTCCATGATCCGCTTGAATTTCGTGAATCATCATTTCTAATTGTTGATTAGAATAACGATTCAACTCTTCAATAGAAAGTACACGCGAAGAAGCAAAAGGATATTTTCTTTTAGGGTTAACCAAATTATTAGTGCTCAATTTGATGAATTGGCCATTTTTATCAATTTGGTAACTTTCGTAAAAATTCAGTTGTTCGTAATCTTTTTTACGCAAATATTTTTTCAAATGAATGGGTTGTTCAGAAGTTGAATGTTGTAATGAATCTGGCACTTTACAATAAAAGCGATTAGATTCAAAAAATGCAGGATTCAAATAAAAGTCAGCATACTCCAACTCTAAAATTTCTCCATCAACAAGATTGATAGAAAGATTGCCATCCATGGAAAGTGGCACTGCTTTTAAAACATCAATGGCTTCTCCACGTGGATGAAAATTGGTGATAAAGAAATGACTTTCAGAGCTAGCTTCCGCTGAATATTCATAGACCAAAATTCGAAAAGAATCAGGAGAAGGAATATCATGACCAAATAAATAATGATGATCATAAATCGTAGAATCTGGAAAATACAATTTGGCTTGATCGTGAAGTGGACCTGATGTAGAAAGGTTTTGATTGGTGGAAAGTGCTTTTACAAAATCATTAAAAGCAATCATCGCTTCTTTGATTGGCAAACCGTTTCGACTAGCTTTTAATGCTTTCACATTAGTGCTTTTATTAGCTAAGTATGGATTTTGATTGATATGATTATCAAAAAAACATCCAAGCAGGCTAATTGCCAGAATTGTTAAGAACAGTTTTTGGATCATGGTAAAAGAATGATTAACAACATATATAATCTATAATCATACCAAAAGTCTTTAGGACCTTGTTTTTATTGATAGTTTTGAGAAAAAAATATATCAAATTAATTAAAATGATTTATGATTTGATCAATAGACTGATTTCAAACTGTCTTTGTCCGAACATTTTTTAATATTCATGAAATTTAAGCAATCAATATATTCGGAATAAAAAATATGTTTTTGTTCAATATTTAAAATTTAAGTTGGAGTTAATTGATTTAACAAAAACTAAATATCGATATATGTGGTTTTTGAAAAGTATGGTTGAAAAAAATATTTATCTACTTGAATCGAAAAACTTGCATTCTTCCATAAATGAGTTTAGATTTGTTATATCAATTTTAATAAAAGTCTAATTGTTATTTAATAAATACATTAATTCTAATGCAAATTAAAAACACTAAATATTCTCTTTCAATGATGTGTTGTTGTTGCTGTTTTCGAGTCAAAACTCTGAAAAGGAATTAGCTTATTGATAACAATTAATCGTAAGAATAACAGATACCTTTCCAGAATATTTTTGGAAAGGTATTTTTGTTTTAAGGAGTTTTTTGGAAGTGGAAAATGAAATAGAATTAAGGTTTTGAAAAAAAATAAAATGAGAAATTTCAAGAAAAATAATATGCAGAATAAGATGAGGACTAATTGTTGTTGTTGCTACTGTTGTTGTATGACGACTCTTGATTCTGGTGGAGGAAGTTGATCTTATTTGATAAGAACTACTGAAAGGTCCTTGCTGGAAATCAATTCTAGCAAGGACTTTTTTTTACGCCCAATATTTTAGAAAATTTAAAAATCAATCCAATGAGTGAGAATCCCAATTTACAAAAGATAAACGATGCTGCTGCTCGAGACATTATTGAGCTTAATCAAAAAATTGAAGCATTCAAAAAAGGAGATATACAAGAAGAACGATTTAAACATTATCGATTGACCCGAGGAGTTTATGGACAACGACAATTAGGCGTACACATGTTTCGTACTAAGATCCCTTTTGGGAAATTGACAAGCGAGCAATTGATCCGATTGGCCGATGTCTCGGAAAAATATACCAATGGGAATTTACATCTCACGACTCGACAAAATATTCAGTTTCATCATGTAAAACTAGCAGATGCCTCTGCCATTTGGACGGAGTTAGCAGAAGTAGGAGTGACTGCCAGAGAGGCTTGTGGCAATACCGTTCGAAATCTGACAGGTTCCGCATTAGCGGGCATTGATCCGGATGAATTATTTGATGTGTCTCCTTATGTCTATGAAGTATTTCAATATTTTTTGCGCAATCCAATTTGCCAAGAAATGGGCCGAAAAATCAAACCTGCTTTTTCCTCTAGTGACAAGGACAGCGCGTTTACTTACTTCCATGATTTTGGTTTTATACCTAGGATAAAAGAAGTAGAAGGCAAAACCATTCGAGGATTTAAGTTAGTTGTTGGCGGTGGTCTTGGAGCTCAATCAATCGTTGCGCAAACGGCTTATGAATTTATTGAAGAAGATCAAATCATTCCATTTATGGAAGCGGCTATTCGAGTTTTTGATCGACACGGAGAAAGGGAAAAAAGATTTAAAGCTAGAATGAAATACCTAGTCAAAAAATTGGGATTAGAAGGATTTTTAGCATTAGTAGCAGAAGAGAGAGCTGCCATAAAAAACAAATCTTTTCCGATCAATAGATCAGCTGTCCCAGAACCATCTTTACCACCAATTACCATTCCTTCAACAGATAAACCAACAGACGCTAAGCGCTATGATTTTTGGTTGACGACCAATGTTTTTGAACAAAAGCAAAAAGGATTTTTTGCAGTTCAAGTCAGAATTCCCTTAGGAGATATTCATGCAGAGAAAGCAAGAAAATTTGCAGCGCTTGTTAAAGCCTATGCAGCCGATGACATCCGTATCAGTGTCAATCAAGGTTTTGTTCTTCGATTTGTTCGTCCGGAAGTGTTGCCTCATTTATTTAATGAATTAGACCAATTGGACTTGGCCAAGCCGGGCTTCAATTCCATCGCGGATATTACGGCTTGCCCAGGTACAGATACTTGTAATTTAGCTGTGACCAATAGTACTGGATTGTCAGGCATTTTAGAAGAAGTGATTACTGCAGAATATCCTTCCTTGATTGAAGAATCAAATCTGCAAATTAAAATCAGTGGTTGTATGAATGCTTGTGG
>CAYTVR010000306.1:0-8571 GCA_964441245.1 uncultured Saprospiraceae bacterium
AATTCCGATCACCGCTATTGCAATTACTGCAAAAAGCAATAAAATGCCCATTGATAAACCAATATCACCTTGTGGTGCTTGCCGACAAGTTATTTGTGAGGTAGAAAATCAACATAATCAAAGTATGCGAGTCATCCTACAAGGAGAAGTTGGAGAAATTTATTCGCTTGAATCGGGAAGAGATCTATTACCGCTTTCTTTTGATTCGAAGTTTTTGTAAAAAGGTTGCTGATTGTTAGTTATTTGCTGTTGATTACTGGCTATTTAGTGCTCTCGACTAAGGGTTACCTTTACGGAACATTTGTATTTTGTCCCAAAATGGATATTGATTACTAGGTATTCGTTATTGAGTATTCCGTGACTTGTTATTCTCAAAACTATATCACAACTTATGATGTTAAATCAATCAGACTCGAATACTAGATTGGATTCCAAATAAAATATAATTGAATTAATGACTCAAAATCCTCCGATTCTCGATTTGCTCATTGTTGGTGCTGGTCCTATTGGCTTGAACTGTGGTATTGAAGCAAAAAAAGCTGGCTTGTCTTATCTTATTGTTGAAAAAGGTGTGCTGGTCAATTCTTTATTTAATTTCCCCACCAATATGACTTTTTTCTCTACCTCCAATTTATTGGAAATCGGAGAAGTGCCATTTATTTCACATACAGATAAACCTACTCGTAAAGAAGCCTTAGAATATTTTAGACGAGTTTATGAAAGTTGGAAATTGAATATTCAGTTTTTTGAAAAAGTCGAAGGGATTCAAAAACAAGATTCTATCTTTAATATCCACACTTCTAAAGGAAATTATCGTTCTCGAAATATTGTGGTGGCCACTGGATTTTATGATCACTCTCGATCCTTAAATATAAAAGGAGAAGACTTACCCAAAGTAAAACATTATTACAACGAACCACATCCTTACATTAATCAAAAATTATTGATTGTAGGTGCTGGAAACTCTGCCTGTGATGTAGCTTTGGAAACCTATTATAAAGGTGCGGAGGTAACTATGGTGGTCCGGAAAGAAGAAATCAAACCTAGTGTAAAATATTGGATTCGTCCCAATATCATCAATCGAATTAAAGAAGGAAGCATCAAAGCTCATTTTAGTAGTACGGTAGAAGAAATTCGACCGCATGAAGTAATTTTGAATACTCCTGAGGGTCGCATTCAAGTAGCTAATGATTTTGTTTTGGCCATGACTGGATATCTCCCTGATTATCATTTCTTTGAAAAAATTGGTTTAGCAATTGACGATGATGCCTTTAGGACTCCCAGCCATAATGAAGAAACATTGGAAACGAATGTTGAAGGATTATACCTAGCTGGAGTCATCGGTGCTGGCATGAATACCAGTAAGTTTTTCATAGAAAATACAAGAATCCATGCTGAAATTATTGCCCAACACATTCTTTACAAAAAATCTAAACTGGTCCATTAGATTTAATTGGAAAAATATTTATCACTGTATTCTCACATGATTCAATTTCAAAACGACTACTTAAGGATATTCGAAAGTGCACTATTTAGGACCACTTCAACCGTTTTTCAAGCTAAAGATTTTATTCTCCTAGTCGATCCTACTTGGCTTCCGCAAGAAATAAAAACCATACAATTACATATTGAGTCTATTAGCAATGGTCGTCCATTGTATTTAGTATTTACTCATTCTGATTATGACCATATCATTGCTTGGAAAGCATTTCCAGATGCTACAGTGATTGTGTCTAGAGCTTTTGTTGACCATCCTAACAAAGAAAAAATCATTCAACAGATTCACGATTTTGATCAAAGCTATTATATCAAAAGAAACTATCCAATAGCCTATCCAGAAGCTGATTTGATTATTGAGAGAGATGGACAAGAATTAAAAATTGGAGAGACCACTCTACAATTTCATTTTGCTCCTGGACACAATGTGGATGGCATGTTTACCATCATTCAGCCTTTAGGGATTTTCATTGCAGGTGATTATTTGAGCAACATTGAATTTCCATATATTTATCATAGCAGTACGGAGTATGAAAAAACATTGACCAAAGTAGATCATATTTTTGCCAATCAACGCATCCGTATGTTGATTCCTGGACACGGCGATCATACGACCAATTTTCGAGAAATCGAAAAACGAAAAACAGAAAATGAATTATACATTGATCAGTTAAGAACAGCTATTCAAAACCAACGAGTCTTTCCAGAACAAACTTTGTGGGAACGTTATGACTTCGAACGAGGAATGAAAAGTTTCCATGAAGGAAATATAAAATTGATGAAATCGGAGTTGGGGATCTCCAAAAACAGTTGACGCACATGACTTAAATCACATGTAATTTTTTTATATTTAACTTTACAAAAAAACATAAATATAGTCTCAAAATACTAACAACCAACACTTTACTACCTTTCACTCACCAATAAATTTCTACAATTTTTGTTTTTTGTCTTTTATTTTTTTTAATCCTATCTGTAATTTGGATTTGAAATTAATTATTAAGAAACAAAAAACAATTTTTTATGAAAAAGCTAAAACTTCTTCTTTCTCTACTTTTCGTCGGGTTATTTTTTCAAATAGGTATTTCCCAAGCCTGTTTACCGGAAGGTATCACCTTTACTTCTCAACAGCAATTGGACGACTTTGCTAACGGACCTTATGCAGATTGTACTTATTTTTTAGGTAACATCCTTATTAGTGAAAATGAACCAGGTGACATTACTGATTTGAGTAGCTTGTCAAACATTATATTTATCAATGGTGAATTAAAGATCATTAATAATACTGCTCTAACAAACTTAAGTGGCCTTAGTAGTTTAAAACGAGTCAGTGAATATTTTTTAATCGCTAACAATAACAATTTAACTACATTGACTGGTTTGCAAAAGCTAATCATCGCAGGAAGTTCTTTCGAGCTTTTATACAATGATGCTCTAAAGGATATCTCTGCACTAAACAAGCTTCATACAATTGGTGGAAAATTTAAAATCAACAATTGTGATAACTTGATCAATTTATCAGGCTTGAATAAGTTAAAAACAATTGGAAGAGATCTTGACATTCTCAACAATGATAATTTGATCAGCCTAGATGCATTAGAAAATTTAAAATCAATTGGCGGTCAGCTTAAAATTCGACACAATGATGCACTGACCAATTTATTTGGTTTACAAAATATTGATCCTCATTCTATACAAAGCAATACTTATTATAACTTACAAATATTTGACAATCCACTGTTATCCGTTTGTAATATTGAAAGTATTTGTGGTTATCTTGATTCAGAAAATCCTGATGTCCTGATCTATGACAATGCGCCCGATTGTAATACAAAAGATGAAATAAAAGCGATTTGTCAATTGACTCAAGATTGTCCAACAAACCTCACTTTTACGAGTCAAGAGCAAATTGATGAGTATACGACCAATTATCCAAACTGTAAAGATCTCCAAGGTTATTTGATCATAAAAGAAAGTAATCCAGGATCTATAACTAATCTAAATGGCCTTTCTTCCATCCGAACAGTAGGAAAACATTTCAATGTTTTGCACAATACTCTTTTGGAAAATTTGAATGGATTAGAAAATTTATCGAGCATTGGTGGTTCTTTTGAATTACTATATAATGACGAGCTCAACAATCTCTCAGCTCTAAACCAACTAAAGTTTATTAACGGAAAATTAAAAATCAACAATAATGATTCATTGGATGAATTATATGGCTTAACTAATTTGAAAACCATTGGAAGAAGTTTAGAAGTTTTAAATAATGACGCCTTAGAAACCATCGACCAATTAGAAAATTTAGAGACTATAGGGGGCTTGCTTTCCATCCGACATAATGATGTACTAAGTACTCTTAAAGGACTAGAAAACATTAATTACTTAAATATTCACTCACTAGAAATCTACGATAATCCTCTTCTTTCTCAATGTAATATTAGAAGTGTATGTGGCTTCTTCACCATTCCAAATCATAATGCAAATATCTATGATAATGCTACTGGATGCGATTCAGAAGAAGAAATTGATTGTAATAATTTCCAATTTTGTCATTTGGGTATTAAAAAGATTTATAGCCAAGAGCAAGTGGATAACTTTAGTACGCTTTATCCTTACTGCACCAATTTTACAGGAAGCCTTCGAATCAAAGGCCATAATGACGGTGAAGACAATGATCCTAGTAATCCAGAAAGCACCATTACTAATCTCAATGGTTTGAACCAAATCCAATCTATAACAGGATATTTACAAATTGAAGACAATCCTTTTTTAATCAATTTAAATGGATTATCCAATTTGACCAACATTGGATCTTATCTGTCCATTGCTCACAATGATCTTTTGACCAATTTGGAAGGGCTTCAAAATATTGATCCAACTAATATCTCTGATCTAAGCATTATTGACAATCCTCTACTGAGTGAATGTTCGATTGAGAGTGTGTGTGAATATCTCGACATCAATGATTCGGATAATATTTATGATAATGCTCCCGAATGCAATTCAACTGACGATATAAAAATAAAATGTTTTGACTGTTTGCCTAATGGTATTCAATTTACTACTCAAACAGAAATCGATGCGTTTGTAATTGATTACCCTAAATGTATTAGCATCAATGGGGATGTTCTCATAAAGAGTGGAGAAAATCTGACTAATGATCCTATATTAAATATAGAAGGATTGTCTCAGTTAATAAACATTAAGGGCACTCTTCGTATAGCAAGCACTAGATTAACTAATTTAAAGGGTTTAGAAAATCTCCAATCTATTGGAAAAGATTTAGACATAGACGAAGTGTTCTATCTTGAAAATATAAATGATCTAAGCAATCTTACTTCCGTTGGAGGTAACCTTATTCTTCAGGACAATGATGCAATGGCGAATTTTGATGGTCTAGATAATTTAGTATCAGTAGGAGGATATATTAAAATCTGGCACAACTCAATTTTGGACAATATAGACGGTATCCGAAATATTGATCCAACAAAAATACATTCAACAGATCCTACCATAGAAGATCTTAGAATCTACAAAAACCCCATCCTTTCTCAATGCGCCATACAAAGTGTTTGTGGTTTTTTAAGCAAAGTAGATTTTACTACAAAAGTAGAGAACAATGCTCCCAATTGTAATTCACAAGAAGAGGTGGAAGCGGACTGTAGTAATAGGCAGTTTTGCCCCGATGAGCATATTACTCTGAGCAATCAACAACAGATAGATAACTTTTCAATCCGTTTTCCGGGTTGTACCAACTTAACGGTTGATCTGACCGTCAGAGAAGAAGAGGAGTTTAGCATCACCAACCTTCTTGGTTTATCTCAACTAGAAACAAGTTCTGCAAAATTAAAAATTCAATACAACAATGCTTTAACGAACTTAAGTGGTTTGGATAATTTCACCAATATAGAGGCTCTTTTTATTGAACATAACGATATATTAACTAGCTTAAATGGAGTATCTACATTAAACAATGTTGGATCTTATCTTTCTATTCGGTTCAATCCAATGTTAACTACTTTGGAAGATATTAGAGATGTAGACCTTACTAACATTTCTACACTCTACGTCGTGGGTAATGTTGAACTTTCCAAATGTGATGTAGAAAACATCTGTGATCGAATCAATCTTGGGGTAGATGGAATTATTGCTGGTAATACTGCAGATTGTTTTAACGAAAATAGTCTAATAAATGCTTGCAACAATTCTAATTCCCAAAATAGATCTAGTGATCCTGACCAATTAACTATTTTTGATCAATCCACTAAATTATTAATCCAACCCAATCCAGCGTCTACACATGTAAAGATTGCTCTATCTAATCATCAACCAATTGATCAAATTATTATTTACAATAACCTAGGACAAGTAATATTGGAAGGAAGTGATACAACAATAGATGTTAGACCATTTCCACGCGGTATTTATTATGTACAATTAAATATTGGAGATGTAAGAAAGATTGAAAAATTGATTCTTCAAACACAGTAAAACTGGAAAAGGTTGAATACATTTTCCATAAAAAAAGCCATTCAAAAATTTGAATGGCATTTTTTTTTGCAAAGGTAGAGAATGTGCTTTAGTGTTTTTTGGGGAATTTTCACCAACCAACTCGGGCTGCCAAAAAGAGGGGGTTTACCTTATTCAAGGCCACTTCTTGGCAGCAAATCAGTTCGAGGGGCATGATCCTAAAATCATGAGGGGTATCCAACTGATATTGGTTGAGTTGGGGTTATGGTGATTATATGTTTTCCTCTCTCTTACGGGAGGTAATTAATGGAAATCGGTTTTGGGAGGTCAAGCGTTTTTTGGAACTTTTCGGTTAAAGGGAATTAAAATCGGTTTAGGGATGAGGGGTTCAGAGGGATTTATTCCTGATTACTTGACCAAATAATTAGGAATAAATTTGACATTTAGGGGCCTCTGGTTTTAGGGACCCTGCATTCAATCTCTGCCTCTATTTGAATAGTGGAAATTGTATGATAAACTTTGTTAATACGAGGAAATGAAAGCATAACGAATATATTTTAATCGGTGAAACTGATATTTCGATAAAATTAAAATGTTGAAGTATTCGCTATAAGAAATGTTTTATTTTGTGATTAATACTATATAAACCCTTCTCCCTTCCTTTTTATTGCATTTACGGAATATTATTTTTCAAAAAAAGATCCTCTCTAAGCTTAAATAAATACAAAATTGCATTTTTAAGTTACTGATAACCTGCCCATTAGAGAGAAATCTGCTTATTAGCATATTACTTGAAAATATTTTAAAATAGTGCGCCTAATTTACCATAGAATAATCAGATTTGCTTCAAACAGTGGATCTTTCGCTGTTTCAATATCGTTTGGATGCTTTAATTTTACTTCTAATTTTGTCAAAAAACATAATACATAGAGCTTTTAGCGCATTCGATCAAGAAGATTGTTCTATCAATTGCATCAAGGCTATTTCAAATAAATTGGCTTGGCCCTTAATATTTATCATATTTGCAGTAGATTTAGATGATTTTTTTCACCACTAAAATTTTCGTAAAATGTCAAAAATTCTCCTCATTGGTGCCGGAGGTGTAGGCCGAGTGGTCGCTTACAAATGTGCACAACATCCTGAAGTGTTTTCTTCCATCATGTTAGCTAGTCGGACAAAATCGAAATGTGACGATATCAAAAAAGACATCGAAGAAGACTTAGGCTATATGAATATGCAAACCGCTCAAATCGATGCAGATCACGTTCCTGAGTTGGTTGCACTTATCAATTCTTATCAACCCAAGTTGGTCCTACATGTGGCTTTACCTTATCAAGATTTAACGATTATGGATGCTTGTTTAGCCACAGGTGTACATTATTTGGATACGGCAAATTATGAACCTAAAGATGAAGCCAAGTTTGAATACAGTTGGCAATGGGCCTATCAAGATCGCTTTCGCGAAAAAGGTATATTGGCGGTTTTAGGTTGTGGATTTGATCCCGGTGTCACGAGTATTTTTACCGCAAGAGCAGCCAAGCATCATTTCGACGAAATCCATTATTTAGATATCGTTGATTGCAATGCGGGAGATCATGGACACCCTTTTGCAACGAACTTCAATCCAGAAATTAATATTAGAGAGGTTACTCAAAAAGGCCGTTACTACGAAAATGGAAAATGGATAGAAACCGAACCTCATGAGATTTCTAAAATGCTCAACTATCCTAATATTGGTCCAAAAAATTCTTATGTCATTTACCATGAAGAATTGGAATCCTTGGTTAAAAATTATCCAAGTATTAAACGCGCAAGATTTTGGATGACTTTTGGAGATGAATATTTGACTCATCTTCGCGTTATTCAAAATATTGGAATGGCTGGTATAGCACCGGTCCAGTATCAAGGAAGAGCAATCGTTCCACTTAATTTCTTAAAAGCGGTCCTCCCCGATCCGGGGCAACTGGGTGAAAACTATAACGGAGAAACGTCCATCGGTTGCCGCATCAAAGGAATAAAAGATGGCAAAGAACGAACGTATTATATTTGGAATAACTGTAGTCATCAAGCGGCTTTTAAAGAAACTAGAGCACAAGGTGTTTCTTACACGACGGGAGTACCTGCGATGATTGGTGCCATGATGGTCTTAACTGGCGAGTGGTCTGGCAAAGGGGTATATAATGTAGAAGAATTTAATCCAGATCCCTTTTTAGAAAAAATGAATCAATATGGTTTGCCTTGGCAAGAAGTTTTTGATGTAGATTTGGAGGTTTAATTTTTTTTTAACCATAAGGTTGTTTTAAAATGATTTGTTTAAAATCTAATTAAAATGAGAGAGAATGCTAAATAATGCAAACTTGACCAAGTTCTTGCTAGTGTTTCAAATCTAACAAGAAGTGCTTTAAAGGCATCAATCCAAGCATTAGTTCTCTCCACTGAAAATCGTTCTTTATAAAGTTGATCAATCAAAAGAGGTTGATTATCAGTATTTTTTGAATTTCGTTTATTGAAATCAATATTAGCAATAATACCTTTTGAAAAACAAATTTTTCGAAATCCTTCACTATCAAAACCAGCATCTGCATTCATAAACAATCCGTT
>CAYTVR010000307.1:0-8561 GCA_964441245.1 uncultured Saprospiraceae bacterium
GCGAAAGTAAAAAGCCCTTTTGAATAATGATAAAAAAATGGACGGACACCAAAACGATCTCTTGCACAAAATAATTGCTGCTTTTCTTCATCCCAGATGGCAAAGGCAAAATCACCTATTAAATATTTGACGCAAGTCTCTCCCCATTTTTCAAAAGTCTTTAAAATCAATTGACTATCTGAAATATTGTTTTGCTCAGCTGTTGAAAGCCTAAGTTTTGCGAAGAGCTCTTTACGATTATCTATTCGGGCATCAGCAGTGATCGCTAGTTTTCGCATTTCATTCCAAAAAGGTAACTGCTCATTCAATGAATCAGGTGTGGAGTGAAGCATCAAATGCCCAAAACCAATATGTTCTTTTTTCCAAACACCTTTTGAGTCTGGATTCCAATTATCCATACGTTCCATCATCAAATCCAATTGCTTGGCATTGACTGATTTTTCATCAATATTGTATCTTCCGAATAAACTACTCATGAGGTTTGTTGTCGGGAAAAAAGATAATCATTCATAATCCGTAAAGGCCTCAGTATTGGAAACCAGAAACGATACTTATCCGATTGTTGTAGCAACTTCAGATCTTTTGCCGTAGGAAGGGTGAAGGTTCGGAATAGAATTTTTAATTTACTGCTAAGCTTAGTTCTAGATTTCATCCTGTAACGGAGCGTTTTCAATTCAGATTTAAGATTTACCTTTTCAAAGTCGTTGAGAAAATCTAATCTTTCAACAGCCAACTGTTTGATTTTACGATCTTTCAATTGTTCTTCAAACCGATGCGGAATTGAGGTTTCAAATAAACTCATAACTATATAAAGGCCCGAATAAAAAGTCTTTTCCAAATCGTATTTCTTTAACTGGTTATCCAACCATTTCCAATCTACTTCTTCTTGAAAACGCTGAATGAATTGATGTAAATCAATTAGGTACTTTAGTCGTTCCCACCGTTCCGTAATTCCATGATTTAAAATGATTAAAAGTAAGCTAGCCGTTTTATTAAAGCAAGAAATCATTTGCCCTTGAAACTCCTGTTTTATTATTTGTGATTCTAAATCTTCAAGAAATAAATCAATCCCCTCTAGTGCGTGGGAAGATTTATGATGTGGCTCAATGTGAAAACGGTAGCCAGCTTTATTGGAGTAACCATAATTAAATTCGCAATTGATCTTCAATAACCAATGCTCTGCCTTTGGAGATAAATTGTATTCTGGCAAAACATTCTTGGCTTTGAAAAAATCTTTTAATCGGAAAAAATCTTTTCTGAAAATAAATAAATCTATATCAGAGGATTCACGGAGAAAGGGTTCGCCATATAATAATTGAGATAACACATTTCCTTTATACGGGACTGCTCTAATTTTATCTTTATCCAGATTACGTAGCAATGGCAATAGTTCCTGCTGATTTAATAAGTTCCTTAATGTTATTTGCCTAACTACTTTTTTTAGCTTTCGCAAAATTTCTACTGGAATTAACTCTTTCCGTTCAATTGATTCTAAGCCTTTCAAAAAAAGTGGTCGAATGCAATGTAATTTGGACAAGTGGCCTACTTTTTTCCAATCCATATCTTTTTGTCCTAAAAAAAAATCTAATGGAATATTAATGGATTCTCCAATAGCTATTTTGCAACATGTGATTACAAACTTTAATTCAATATTTACAGATGCGAATGATTCCTTCATTTTACAATTTAGCGAACCTGTGCCGACTTTACGTCAGCAAGCGATAATATGCTTAAGAATAAGTAGCTAAAACGGTATAATCAGCAGCTACTTTTCCACCAGTCAAAATGATGTTTTGACTTCTTGTCCATGCATGCGCTCTGAACTCTTTTTCTTTTTTCCATACCCCTACATAAAGAGTAGCTGGAATATTTCTATGGTTCAGCATTAGTTTAGCCGCAATAGCCTGGGGATAACACTTGGGGCGCCAAGGTGCAAACATTCTTGCTCTTTCTATCGCTTTCGCTAAATTTTGAATTTCTACAATATTTTGCTCCTCCCCTGTTATTGAAGATTCTAACATTTCTTTACCCAATGAAATAGTCAATTTTTTAAAAGGAATAAATCGGAGTGCAAAACTACTCCACAACAACCAATGAAAAGCTTTAAAACAGAGTAACTTTTCGTTAAAGGGCCATAAGATAAACTCCTGAATTTTCAAGCAATGTCTCAACATATTAATTTTCAATCTCCAATAGTCTATTTTGAAGCAATTGTTCAATAAAAGGTAGGACGTCCTCATAAAATTGTTCTTCTGTGACTTCAAACTTTTCTTCAATTTTCGGAAAAATTTCCATTAAAGAATTGGCTTCTTTCAGCGATTCCCATAAAGCACCCCCAACAGTACCCAATCCAAAATAATCTCCAGTTTCAGTATCCAACATGACCACATCTTCAAAAACCTTACTCGCCAGAAGGTGATGGTCTATTCTCTTTAGAACTGTTTTTTTTGTAATCTTCATTTCATGTAAGGTTAATAATCAAAAGTGACTTTCAATTAATTCAAGCATTGTTTTTCGATTATCAGTTTTTAAGGGTCGCTCCACTAAAAATAATTCTACAGTTTCTAATAAACGAAGGCAAGCTTGAAAATGAGATTTATAAAACCTTCCTGCTTTAATATAACTTAAATATAAAAGTGAATTTTCGTTTAAAAAATGAACAGCTTCTCCACTTTGAATAGGCCTGACCATAAACTTACTTTCAGAAGAGGCCGTCAATAAAAATAACTTTTTCAACGGTGCTACCGTTGTTTGAAAACCTTTTCCTACTTGAAAATCTGCTTTTCCTTTTAAGTACGGTCGATCTCTCCTTGGAAATGAAAAAGTACTGTTAAGATATTTAGCACTGTCTGGCCATAAGCCAATCTCAGGATAAGAAGGATAAATTATAGATTCAGTCTCTGTTTTGATGGCACATATTTCATCCCCTAAGTATTGATACCCTGCTTCTCTGAAATAGGCAGCTGTAGTTGATTTGCCTATTCCTGAGTTTCCGATAAATGCAAAAGCTTTTGTTCCAATTGAAATACTACTTCCATGTAAGACAAGGAATTTTCGCTGGTATAAAATAACTAATATGGCATTGTGAATAAAAAACCAAGCTAAGGTATTATGCCCTATTGTTTTTTTGAGATAGAAGTTAATTATCTTCCCTTCAATTATTTCAATGGAAACCTGCTCTTTCTCAAAAATGAAATAGTTCGAGCATATTGCTTTTTTCTCGAGTTTGCCTTTAACTATTCGAACTACGACATCTCCTCTATCGCTTTCAGGCAACTCCTTCAAGGAAGGAATAGGAATCTCTGAAATGATCGACAAACAAAAGATATTATAGTAGAATCTTTTGTTTGTCGAATTTCTACTCTCAGATCCTGTTATTTTAGTGGACTGTAACATCTTCTTTACCTTCTGTTAGGATGTAATGGTTATTGGCTATCAAATTTTCAAATCTCTGGATCAAATTACTCCCTGGCCAATTTACTGCAATTGATTTAACACGTTCAGCTTTTGCTATTCCAAAGTGAAGAGCAAGGGATGAAGCCCCCGATTTACCTGTCGTTTGAATTGTTTTGTATATTTTTCTCTCCCTTCCATTCTCTGCAATGGTGATTTTTACTTTTGCTCCAATTGCTATCTTATTAGCACTTACACCAATCAATTTTACTGTTATCCAGTTGTTATCATGTCCTTGATTTTCGTATAATTGGTTCGGAAACTGTTCTCCAAAAAAGTGGCCTCCAGTAATTAAATAAATATCCTGATCACCATCTAAATCTATATCACCAATTGCTATATTCTGCGCATCAGGGAGATAGGCTAAACCATAAGAGGAATTCGTTTCTGAATAATTACCCGTTCCGGTATTCTTAAAAGTTTGATTGGCAACCATAAAGCTATGAGTCATATAAAAGTCTTCATTTCCGCCATTATCCAGATCAATAAATTGAAAGGCATTTGGACTGATTTCCTTGAAAATATTTTTTACTTTTTTCTCCTCTGAAAAGGTTCCATCCTGATTATTTATAAAAAATTTTATTCCGACATGATCTGAATCTGAAAGTTTCTTTGAAGTATATTTTACATTCAAAATCAAATCATCCCACCCGTCATTATTGATATCTTTGGCTTGGCAACTACCAGTATTTTTAAAAGCTGGAAGATTGGCCAATTGAGTTTTTATTGAAAAATTTACCTTTCCATTTCCATCAACTCCTTTATTAAAATATAATATATCAGATCCTCCCTTAATCGCTATAAATAAATCCATAAGACCATCTGAGTTGTAATCCAACAAGGAAACATCTTGTACGCTTCCTCGAAAGCTTAAACCTGAAGATAGCGTAACATTATCAAACGTACCATCCTGATTGTTTAAATAAAACTCACTATGAATGGTCATAGTTTGAACATCGTCATTTCCTACAAATAAATCTAACCACCCATCATTATTAAAATCTGCCCAAATTGCAGTTTTAGCTGGCGCATATGATAACAAACCTGCTTGTTTTGTCACATCCGTAAATGTATTGTTCTTATTGTTTCTAAACAATGAATTGGGAATTAGCCCATATCGACTATACGAACCTCCACGTGGGACAAAAATATCAAGGTAACCATCATTATTGAAATCTGTTTGCACTATATTAACTCCACTATAAAAACCAGTCAAGCCGGCTGTTTCGGTATGATCGAAAAATTTTCCATGACCATCATTTAAGAAATATTTCAATTGCCCCTTTAAACCCATATCAGATGATACTATATCTGGATAACCATCCTGGTTAAAATCATCCATAATACCCCCTCCTGCTTGCGAATTGAAAATAGCTAAACCTGCGACACGAGTTATGTTTTTCATTTTATCACTACCATCGATTGTATTATGGGTATTTGGGTTATTAACTAATTCTTTGAAATGATTATCTTGATCAGCATCATTCAATTCTTTAAGTATTTGTAGTTTAGTTTTCAATTCTTTATCATATCCGTACTCCTTAGTTAAAGAATATTTCAAACACGCTTTACCTAAAGAAATGGCCTTTTCAAGTTCTCTATTTTTAATTTCTTTTTTCTTCTTAACTCCAGCCCTTAGATACTTTTTTAAATAAACATCTACCATTGCCAAACTCAAGTAAAATTGATCATCATCGCTTAGCGTTTTCTTAAATTCTTTTTTAACTTTTTCGTATTGCTTAATTGACTCTTCAAAGTGCCCTGCATTCGCCAAATTATAAGCATAAGACCATCTGTGATAATAGTCAAGATTAAGATCCTTAGTTAATAAATCTTCATAAAAAGACAATCTAAATTCAGGAAAATAATGGTTTTCATTCATATTAATATCCAATTCCAGATTTGCCAATTCTTCAAGAATTGTCAATTCATTTTTTGGATTATTTAATCTGTGAAAAGAATTAAAGCTTCCGGCTAGAATTAAAAAGATGCCTAAGTACCAATGGCTTTTCATCAATATTCTGAGTGGGTTTAAGAAAAAAAGATTTCAGTTTATTCGTATCTAAAAAATACGTAATAAAGAATACAATTAAAAATATTAGAATCTCACTTCGGTGTCTAATCACAGTCCCGGAATTTTCAATAAACAGACCAACAAAAGCCAATCTTGCCAAACTGGCAAACATCAAAAAACCAGATAGTGGTGTAAATTTTCTTTGTTCCTTTCGGAAAATAATACAAACCAAAAGTCCTAAAAACAACACTACAGTTTCGATACCTCCAATTAATTGTATCAAGCTATCTGCATCCCATGGGAATGGTCGAAATAATCCATTAACAATAGCCAAAGGAATACATGCCACTAACAATAATGGATTCCCTTTCCAATCGGGAAAATAAAAAACCGAATTGGAAAAATCATATTGTGTTACTCCTTTTCTTTGATCTAAGAAAGTCATTAAATCATACTGAGGTACTGCTAGATCCATAATAACTATCAAAAGAATTATTGAAGCGAATATACTTAAGTAGCGAATCAACACTTTCTCATTATATTTCCGAACCATAAAAAACACGAATAATACACCACCATATATTACCAAATCTGCCCAACGAAACAAGCCCATTATGAACATTCCTGAAGCAATCCAAATCAAGTGTGTAAATTTTTTCTCTTCATTTATAAACTGCCAAAAATGACTAATCATTAAACAAAGACCTATGTAAATCAATCCATCCTTATACAGGCCTCCTGTAAAAAAGGCAACAGATGGAAAACAACAAATAAGCAATAACAACAGTTGCTTAGGTGCATCTAAGAAAGCCTTTGAAAACAATTGATACAACTTCAAATTGGCGATTAGCACGAAGAAAGCCATAAAAGGAATCACACTATAAAAAGAGCCGCCGCCTATAAATTGAAATATAGCATAAACTCGAATCAGAACATACTCAGAAAGGTTCCCATTGGGATAGGAAAACTGTGTTATATAGGGCTGCAACTCAAAACTGTCCCACATGGAAAAGGGCAATACTAATGCTTTCAATACACTCCAAGGATGATCTGGAAAGGCTTGTAACAAGGCTTTTCCATCTTCAAATCGAGATAAGGAATCAGTCCCCACCAACACTTCAGCATGTATATAATGAAAACTAAGGCCAAATAAGATTTTAAGGGCGAATAAGCCCCATAATACCTTGCAAGAAAGACCCGTATTTTTAAAAAAAGAAAGTTGCTTAATCAATAAGGCAAAGAAAAAACAATATCCAATGAATAGTAATACTGTTGCCATCATACTCATTTCATCCATCTATAATACCATTGGTGAAGTGTATATATAAACCAAACTACGTAGGGATTGACATATTTACTTTTGCCATAGAAAGCATTAATCGTTTCTGCCACAGTTGATTGATTGAGTTGAAAACAATTCAAGAAGTCCAAATCATGCGAAATAGCCTCAATTTCGCTACGCAAGAAGGTCATCATCCAATCCTTAAAAGGAGCAGTAAAACCCTGCTTAGGCCTTTCGATCATTCCTTTTGGAACATATTTATATAGTACCTGTCTTAGCAAATGTTTAGTTTGACCTTCTTTAATCTTCATTTCATCAGGCAAACCCATTGCAAATTCAATTAGATGATGATCCAAAAAAGGTTCGCGGCCTTCCAATCCATGTTGCATAGTCGCTCGATCTACCTTACACATGATATCTCCTTCCAAAAAGCTTTGCACATCAATCAATCCCATATAAGAAACTTCTCGATTGCTTTCACATTTGATCCCATTTTTTTCGTAGCGGGGAAAATGTTTGGGTAAAAAAGTAGCGACCTGCGTCGGTGTCAAATAACTGGAAGCCATATTAAAAAAATCATGTAAATCATTTGCCGCAAGGCTATTTTGCAATTTTGAAAATTTATTACTGAGGTAGTCATAGTTTCTTAATACCGGAAAAAGGTGTTTGTTCTTTTCTAACCAATCCGGGTTTACTCTTTTGATAGCCGATGACATGCCTTTTCGAAAAACAGAAGGGATATTATCAATTTTACGAAAGTAATTTTTACCTGCTGCATACTTTGCGTACCCTCCAAACAACTCATCAGCTCCATCAGCAGAAAGGCTAACTTTTACCTTTTGCCTTGCCACTTTTGAAACCAAATAAGTCGGAATGCCCGAGCTATCTCCAAAGGGTTCGTCAAAAATTTCTGCAAACCTTGGCAAAATGGAAATGATTTCCTGATCTGTACAATACACTTCAGTATGATCTGTCCCGAGATGACTGGCTACTGCTTTGGCATATGGAGCTTCATCGCGTTTTTCATGATCAAACCCGATGGTAAATGTTTTGACTGGTGCTGGATTTACATGTTGCAAAAGAGCAGTAACGGTTGAGGAATCCACCCCACCACTTAGAAACATACCGACTGGAACATCAGCCACCATTCTTAAAGAAAAACTTTCTTTCAGTAAAGCTTCTAATTCTTCGAGTATAGCTGCTTCAGAACGACGATCAACTTTCTGATTGGTATAAGTTTTTTTTATACTCCAATACTCGTCTTTCTTTATATCACCAGTTTGGTCAATTTCAAGCCAATACCCGGGCTTTAATTTATGAGCATATTGAAAGATGCAATGCGGAGCCTGAATATACCCTTGTTGCAAAAACAGAGAAACTGCTTCCTGATTAATTGACTTATCAAACTGTGGGTGCTGATGAAAGGCCTTCAATTCTGAAGCGAACATAAAAAGATCGTCCTTCTTATACCAATACAATGGCTTCACTCCTACCCGATCTCTGCACAACAATAATCGCCTTGTTTTTTCTTCCCAAATCGCAAAAGCAAACATCCCCCGAAAATGCTTTACACAATCTTTCCCCCATTTGTGATAGGCCTTTAAAATCACTTCTGTATCTGTCCCAGTTTTAAATTCGTATTCAGGCATTTTTGATTTCACTTCCGTGAAATTATACACTTCTCCATTGTAAGTAATCACTAATCCATTCCAACGAAAAGGTTGATTTCCTTTTTCTGATAGATCTAAAATAGAGAGTCGACGGTGAGCTAATCCTAATTGCTGCCTCTCATCTATAAAAACCCCACTGGCA
>CAYTVR010000308.1:0-8558 GCA_964441245.1 uncultured Saprospiraceae bacterium
GACGAAGCTAGAAATAAATTAGAAGCTGCTGCTCAAACAACAGCTAACACAGCTAATGCAGCTGCTGATGCTGCATCTAATTTGACTTCAAAAGTTCAAGAGCCTGCAGTTCCTGCTGGTCCTACTACAACTATTGATTTTACAGAAACAGAATTCGATTATGGAACTGTTGATCAAGGTGAAAAAGTAAACCACGTTTACAAATTCAAAAACACTGGTAACGAGCCATTAATCATCAGCAACGCAAAAGGAAGCTGTGGTTGTACTGTTCCTAGCTGGCCAAAAGAGCCAATTCCTGTAGGTGGAACTGGTGAGATCGCTGTTCAGTTTGACAGTAAAGGTAAAAAAGGAAACCAAAGCAAGCGTGTTACTTTAACAGCTAACACTGATCCTGCTCAAACTTTCTTGACTATCAAAGGTGTGGTTAACGCTCCTGAAGGTGATGCTGCTGCGAAGAAGTAATCAAGAATAATTTTATAAAAAAAGCCTGAAAGGATTTTCTTAAATTCTTTTGGGCTTTTTTTATGTTTTTTTGAACCAAGGAATGTTCGCCTTCGGGTAGGAATTTAAACATGCTCTAAGCACTTGAACAAAAGACGCTTCTTGTATTTCTGAGCTGATGTGGTAAAAATCACCTTATTATCCTTAAATTCACTAATGAACCAAATGGTCTTTTTAATGTTCTGAACATGAAACAATTGATGAGTAATCGAATCAAATAATGAAACAATACCTATCTTTAGTTAAATTTAGTCACACTATTTTTGCGCTTCCTTTCGCTTTGTTGGGCTTCTTTTTGGCAACGCATCAACTACAGCAAAATATAGAATGGTCATTATTTGCATTAGTACTGTTATGTATGATTTTTGCTCGAAGTGCAGCAATGGCATTTAACCGATATTTGGATCGAGATATTGATGAAAAAAATCCACGGACCGTACAAAGAGAAATTCCTGCGGGAATCATCAGTCCCAACGCAGCATTGATTTTTGTCCTGCTCAATAGTTTCTTTTTTGTGATCACTACTTGGTTTATCAATCCCTTGTGTTTTTATTTATCTCCCATCGCTCTACTCGTTATTTTGGGATATAGTTATACCAAGCGCTTTACTTTTTTGTGCCATTTTGTTTTAGGGCTAGGCTTAGCATTGGCGCCAATAGGTGCTTATTTAGCAGTGGGAGGGCAGTTTGATTTGATTCCACTACTTTATTCTTTTGCCGTACTTTTTTGGGTTTCAGGTTTTGATATTATTTATGCATTGCAAGATGAAGAGTTTGATCGTTCTTTGAATTTACAATCCATACCCACCAAACTGGGGAAAGTGAATGCCTTGCGATTATCCAATTTTTTACATTTGATTTGCGCGGCTTTGATGATTTGCGCAGCTTATTATCTGACCAGTTATTTCCCTGAGTTTAATTGGATGACTTGGTTAGGGACAGGTGTTTTTGTCAGCTTATTAGCCTATCAACATTATTTAGTCAAACCACATGATTTGAGTAAAATCAATATGGCTTTTTTTACGACAAATGGGGTGGCTAGTCTGATCTTAGGAAGTCTGATTATTATGGATTTATTTGTATAGTATTTCCGACAGAAATAGTATTTCCACTTTTCATCCAGATTAAATTTTGACCAAAAAGAATCTTTCTATTGATTCTTCTATAGCTTGAAAGCGTCTCCAAAGGTTCCGTCCCAGATATTTTTCCTACGTCTTGGTCAATAGTAGTCATATTGCATCGACTACAAGGTTTTACACCACGAAAAAATGCAGTTCCAATTTGAAAATTAGTCCAAGTATCTTCGATATGTGGCGTTCCTCCAGTAAAAACTAGATTGGGGCGAAAGCGATTCATAGGAATATGCTGTTCTAACTTTTCATTCAAATGATCAAGAGAAGCTTGACCAATGATCAAAAATGGAAACCCATCGGCATAGCTAACTACCTGCCCTGGAGGGGCATAATCTTGATCAGTTATCCGATCATGTTCATCAGACATATAAATTAGATGACAAGGTGTGCCTAAAAAATCAGAAAACCATTTATCTACCGATTGATCATACATCCAACCTTGGCAAGAGCTTCCCCAAACTTCAGTGTTTATGCTTCGTTTTTCTCCAGAATAGACCAATGGAATAGTCAATAAAGATCCAGATGGAGCAGTGATGATTAAATCATGCTCTTGGATACTTGTTTGGAGCAAAGCCAATCTTGGATATTTTCGTTGAGTGATAAATTGTCCGTCAGGATGAACCAACATCCACCGTCGGTCATATTGAAGACCTCTGATTTCAATTGTTGATTGATCCAGCTCAATTCCTCCTAGTGACTTAATAGGATAAATATAAATATGACTTAATTTCATTTGATAAAAATCTAGAAATGAATTAAATTGATTGTTGAAATTTTCTATTAGCAGGTCAGAATTTTAGCTTTTTGCGTCCAAGACGAAATAGTACACTAATGGAGATTAAAAAAATATTTAATCTTAACTTTTTGTAAAAAACAAAGATTAACAAATATGATTTTATAAATATTAGTATAAAGTAAAGTTATATTATTTTGACAAACAGTCAATTGTCCTAAGTGTCTTTTGTAATATTTAGCTAAGCTAAATGACTTCTTTAAAAACTGATCTTTTTTTGATTAAAGCTTATTACTGGAAAAAGATATCATATAAGAAATTTATCCTATTTGGCATGATTTTCGGTATTTATTGGCCATAAGTATAAATGATAAATATAAAGAGGTTTTGACTAATGAATACAAATTTTTAATTCTAGTCCATCGCTTCATCCATATTTTAATAAGTACTTATAATAACACAACCGAGAACATACAACCTCATTATTCTTTACAACCGTGAAGATAAATTAACCTCAGATTGATTTACAATTTATAGGTTTCTTTTTATACAAAATAAGTCCCATTATCTGGTTTTTAAAAAAATCCCTGAACGATGCCTGCTTTGTTGAAGGGCCTGATATGAATTTAAAACAAACACCATGAAAAAAGAATTTACTTTCTTTGCTCTATTTTTTGCGATGTTATTCAATACTAACTTGTCAGCGACAAGTATGGATACGCATTTAGATATAATCAACGATGCTCCCTCCTTCGAGGAAAAAATAGCAACTATCCTAAATGATACTATAGTAGATTTAGATGATACTATATATATACAACTTTCCGATTGTGCAGTAAAAGGAGAGGTGTGTTTAGGTATTCCACTTTCTGAGATCAGTGGCTATCAATTTTTCAACAATGGAGCTACCTATATAGGTGGCTTAGTGGCTTGTGATTTTGATACCACAACATTATACTCGTATGATAATCTTTTTGGTGATGGAAATTCCGGACCTTACAACTTACAAAGTTGGATGGTCAATGGAGAAATATTCAGCGGAGCCTTTGATGATATCAATGATTTAGTGGACTCTATGAATGTCTGGGACCCGATGGGAAATTGGGAAATTGATCCAGGATTAAAACTTATCATAGGTGGAGTATCTTCAAGTACTTATACAACTATGGTAATTTTCGTAGTTGCGATATCTGAAGTAAATATTGTTGGACTCAATCAAAATTTTGAGGCTCAAGGATCCCAACTGTCTTTTGATATAGGTTTCAATGAATTAGCGATCAATCAAATATCCAATGGATGTAAAGATACCGTTCGGGTAATGGTCGCCTGTATTCCAAGTGAAACGATCAATGTAGATACACTCTTTGCGGGCGCAACAGATACGTTCTGTCTGGATTTCAGTGAATTACAAGCACCTTTAGTTTCTGTAACAAATATATGTACCACCGATGGGAATGTTGATTTTCAATTGATCAATGGCGAAACTTGCGTTGAATACACCACCTTAGCCATTGGAGTTGATTCTGCTTGTATAGTAGCCTGTGATGAATTAGGATTTTGCGATACGACCTATATTATTGTGGACGTTCAAGATCCTAATCCAAGTCGAATTCGAGAATTTTATGATACGGTTTTTGTCAATCAATTAGAGTTTTATTGCTTTGATCAATCAATGTTAGCCAATGTAGATACCTTTTATAGTGATTGTGACAATGGAGGTGATAATGTCTTTTTTGTATTAGACACGGCATCATTATGTATCAGTTATCGAGGATTAGAAAGTGGAGGAATAGATACTTTTTGTCTGATAATTTGTGATGACCAGATGGTTTGTGATAGCAACTACGTTTATATTAAAGTTAATAGACAAGGCCCCGCTTTTGCCTATGATACCATTTATGTCAATCAAGAATCCAGTTTCTGCGATTTTGATATGACCAATTTGAATGGTCCAATCACAAGTATCGTCAATGGTTGTCCGAGCACTTCTGGTACTTTTGTCAGCTTTAATGAAGATTTGACCAATTTCTGTATGGATTATACAGCAATAGATGTCGGACAAGATACCGCCTGTGTCTTTCTTACAGATAGTGAAGGTGGAATTGATACAACCTACTTGATTGTCAATGTTTTAGAGCCAACAACAGCAATTATCTATGATACGATACGATTAGCGACTACAGTCGAATACTGTTTGGATACCCTACAATTAGGGCCAAATGTTCTCGATACAGTTTTTGTGTGTGAAGAATTTGTAGGTACGGCTGTCAACTTTGACGCAAATAATGTATCTTTATGTATCAACGTTGAAGCGATTACTGCAGGCGACACTGATACCATTTGTGTTTATGTATGTGATGAATTACTAAGTTGTGATACGACCACATACATTATTAGTGTTGATGATGAGACAATTACGGCCCCTCCAATTGCCAATCCTGATAGTGATACCACCTCCCTAAACTCAACTATAACAATAGAAGTCTGTACGAATGATGTAGTGCCAGAGAATAATGTGACCAACTTTTTTGTTCTCCCAGAAGCTGCGGGTGGCGTAGGCCCCCAAAGAGGTATAGCCTTTGGAACAGATTGTTCAGTGAATTATATTCCTGAGCCTGATTCTTGTGGATTAGACAGCTTTACTTACGTGATTTGTAACCCGATTGGTTGTGATACAACTAATGTAACGGTCTTGGTCGAATGTAGTAATACGCCAAGTGGTGACTTCAAGGTATTCAATGCCTTTAGCCCAAATGGAGACCTGACAAATGACTTTTTTAGAATTGATGGATTAGAAGATTTTCCGAATCATATTGTCTATGTATTTAACCGTTGGGGAAATCAAGTCCTAAAAACCGAAAATTATAATAACGACTGGGCAGGAACCTGGGAAGGGCTAGATTTGCCTGATGGAACCTACTTCTATGTTTTTGATCCTGGAGACAATGGAGCGAAGGTATCTGGATATGTACAAATCAGTCGATAAGACAATTTCTAGGAACTAATTGATTTTGGCAAAATGTTTTACGATAAATAAATAATATTAAAATATTGTCATTCAAAAAATTATACATGATTAATTTATGCTATACAAAATAATGCTTAGAATTAGCATCATTTTTGACATAGTAAATTGTAACATTTTTTATAAACATGCTATCAGTGAGAAATTTAAAAAACAAAGCAAACGGAAACATTAACCAAAACTATTAAACTACCATGGATATGAGAAAAAACTATACTTTACTAATTGCTTTCCTCCTAATCTTTGGATCATCTGCTTTTGCTCAGCAAGATGCGATGTTTACCAAATACATGTTCAATAGTTTGGTCTATAATCCGGCATACGCTGGAGCCAAAGATCATATGGCTATTGGATTATTACACCGTACTCAGTGGTGGGGGATTGATGGAGGACCAAATACGCAGTCCTTTACCATTCATACTCCTTTAAAAAACAAAAGAGTAGGTCTTGGTTTTAGCGCCGTTAACGATGCGATCGGGCCGTCTAATTCCATTCGTGCCAATGTAAGTTATGCTTACCGAATTCCGATAGGAAAAGGTAAACTTTCCATTGGTCTTCGTGGTGGTATTATGAACTGGCGAGCGGATTGGGGCAAACTGGATATTGAACAAGGGGTAGATGAAGCCTTTATGGAAAATCCTAACCTTTGGCAGCCAAATTTTGGTGCGGGTTTGATGTACTATAATGAAAAATTCTATATCGGTTTTTCTAGTCCTCAATTGATCGAATATGATCTTCGAACTGGAGATATCAATACACCGGTTTGGGCGAAGCAATATCGTCATTACTACTTTATGACAGGTGTGGCTATTCCTTTAAGAGGAGATGCCTTGATCTTTAAGCCTTCTATTTTGGTTAAAAATGTAGGTTTATTATCCGGTTTGAGTAAAGATGAAGCTTACCAAGAATTTGGAGCACCAACGGAATTTGATATCGACTTATCTTTCATGTTTTATCAAGCACTTTGGGTAGGAGCTTCCTTCCGATCTGCAATTGAAGGAGTTGTTGGAGGTAAGAGTTCTATTGATTCTGCAGATATTTGGGCTTCGTACTACTTAGCCAATGGGCTTCGTATTGGAGCAGCTTATGATTATACTTTGACAAAGTTACAAGGTCCAGCAAAAGGAACTTTCGAAGTCATGATTGGATATGAATTCAACTACAAGTCGAAGCAAATTGTTACACCACGTTATTTCTAATTAGAATAGAAACGACCTAAGCATATAGAGTGCGCAGCATGTCATGATATACTTAAAATGACATGCTGCGATCTCAAAAAGAATAAGAAAATTCACCGATTATATTTCCTACAAACCTCCTGTTCCACACTAAACACATTGAGAATCATTAAAATATTTCCCGGGAACGGAGAGCAAGGAATTTTTAAAAACATATAATATAATTATTTAATATTTTTTAAGGATTGAATACTCCATCCCTTTAACTAAACGCTAAGAACATGATACTTAGAAAACTGATTTTCACCCTGGTGGTCCTAGTTATGGCTTCCGCTGGTCTTTATGCCCAAAAAATGAAAAAGGCTGTCCGGGCAATGGATGATTTGAACTATCAGGAAGCCATTACCTTATTTAATCAGGTATTGGAAAAAAATGACAACCCAGAAGCTAAAATTCTTATTGCAGAATGTTACCGAAAAGTAAGTAATTCTGAAGATGCAGAATATTGGTATGGGCAGGTAGTCCGTCTACCAGAATCGGAACCCATTCACAAATTATATTATGGCCAAACGCTTCAGCGAAATGGCAAATGTGATTTAGCCAAAGAGTGGTTCGAAAAATATATTGAAGAGGTGCCAGATGATCTTCGTGGTCAGTACTTGGTATCGGCTTGTGATTATGAGGATGAACTCATGACTAAAAATGCAGGTGTTTATGAAATTAAACATTTGGATTTTAATTCCAATTTGGATGACATGAGTCCGACCATGTATGATGAAGGAATCATCTTCGCTTCTGAACGTGATAAAGGTATTGCGATCAAAAGAACACATACTTGGACTGGAAATCCATTCTTGGAATTATATTATTTGAAAGCAAAACCTGTTGGAGAAGAATGTGGTGAATACGAATTTGGTTCCCCTAAGAAATTCTCTGATGATTTGAACTCTAAATTTCACGAAGCAGCGATTACTTTCAATCGTGAACAAACGGAATTGTACTTTACCAGAAATAATTACACCAAAGGTAAACCTGGGAAGTCTGATGACGGTACAGTAAAATTGAAAGTATTTTATGCTCAGAAAGAAGGAGACGATAAATGGGGTGATCTAGAAGGTCTTCCATTTAATAGTGATGAATATTCTGTTGCACACCCAACCTTGAGTCCTGATGGTAGTAAATTATACTTCGCTTCAGATATGCCCGGTGGATTTGGTGGAATGGATTTATATGTTTCTGAAAAAGAAGATGGTCGATGGGGACCACCATTAAATCTTGGACCAAGTGTTAACACAGAAGGACAAGAAATTTTCCCACATTACGATGCTAAAGAAAGATTGTACTTTTCATCCAATGGACAAATTGGTCTTGGTGGATTAGACATCTACTATATGGATGATAAAGGTGATGGAGAATGGGGACCTATTGAAAATATTGGATTCCCAATCAACACCATTTCAGATGACTTCGGTATCATCTTCAATGAAGAAGGAACTTGTGGTTTCTTTACTTCTGATAGAGATGGAGGTACTGGGAATGATGACATTTATAGCTTTAAGAAAATTGCTTCTCCAGTTCAAATCTTAGTTTATGATGAAATAACTAAAGAACCAATCGAAGGAGCAACTGTTGTCAATGATTGTACAGGTAATACTTTAACGACTGATGCAGAAGGAAAAGTTACTGTAGATATGAAAATGAATGAGTGCTGTACTTTTGCAGCAACTATGGAAGGATATTTAGATAACGATAAGCAAGGTTGTACCAAGGATATTCCTGTTGGAGAGCCTGTGTTTGTTGAAATTCCAATGTCTAAAGAATTGGAATTTGAAATCGAAGAATTGAATGATTTATTGCAACGCGCTAAAAACAAGCCGATAACCACCAAAAGCGTAATATGAATAACTCTACTTTTCACTCGCATAAAGGTATATGTTAATCCTATAATTTTACCTTAAAATTTAAGGAAGATTGTACACGCACGAAATA
>CAYTVR010000309.1:0-8532 GCA_964441245.1 uncultured Saprospiraceae bacterium
TCGACTGCCACTAAATATTCTAATTGGGTAATAGTCATAGTATTTTAATTTTCCACAAAAATAACTAAAAACTATGATAAATAAAAATCAATCAATTTGACTTATAGTTTTTTTGCCTCCGAAAACGAAAAAATGTTTCTTCCCCTATTTAGAATACCTAGTTTTACATCTGCTTGATACACTCCATCATCAAATAGGCCAAATATCCTTCATCCTTATTTTGAATCCCTAAACGATTATTGGTCATATGAAAATAGTCTCCATAAATCGACCAACGCAATTTTTTAATTGGATCAAATACAGATTGATTGGCAATAGAATATTGTTCTTCTTCGGGTCGTTCGAACAGTTGCTTTTTTATTTGTGCGGCATCCAATTGGAGTTTGATATATTCATTGGTTTTAATCCAGGTATTGAGGGTATCTTCTTCCATTTCTTCACCACTTTGTAAGGCTTCCCACAAGACTTGATGATAGGGTAGTAAATTATCTTTCTGTAAATCAAAAGCTTTCGCAAAAGCGGAAGTTGTTTCTTCTACCTGTTGAATGTATTCCTTTTGAGTTAGTTTATAACGATAAAAACGAAAAGATCTCGGCAGCCAATTATGATACACAAACTGAAAAAACTGTTGTACCTCAAAAGTATCCATTCCCATGGAATGGGCAAAACTTAGATGCAATTTGATCGCAATCCCCAAAGCATCTTCATAGGTCCAATCTTCTACCATTGATTTTAAATGATGCAACACGATTTCTGAAGATTCTTGAAATTGCATCTCTGCGATTTGCATCGGAATAGGACCCCCATAACGGGCAACCTCAGGGTCATACGCTACAAATTGCAAAGAGTTATTGGGTAACCATTTATAATCATCATCAATTAAATCTGGGTAAGAAGGCTCGGTCCGATTCGAGGGTTTAGATTCGAAATAATTCAGAAAATGCTCTTGGATATTTGGCATTAACATATTTTCGATCACCTCGGCATCAGCCTTAAAACGAAGTCTAATATGCGGGCCACGATCCCAATAACGAATAAAAAAATACTGCTGGGCAACGCCAGTATGCATAACAGTCTTGATATAAGGATCTACGGCATCTACAAGGAAGGATTCCCAAGGCTCACTATAATACAAATAAACAGACAACCACTTGGGGTTAGTGATTTTAGTCATATGGTTATGTTATTTTAAAATGGTTATGTTTTTCTACTCCATACATCGTAAATTAAATTTACTACAAAATCTTAGCCAAAAGCTTAATATGACAACGTTTTCGGGCCTTTTTCGTAAGAAAGAAAAAGAGAATACATATTTTCCTCCAAATCATCGGACTGGGTTTACAGTCTTAAATCCTTATTTTGCAGAGGGATGTATTGAATTGGTAGAACAGATTTCCTTTTTGAAAGGAAACAGAATAAATTGAGCCCTATGAACCTATTTAAATTTTCATCTTTCTTTAATAGATCTTTAGCATGAAAAAATCAATCGTTATTTTATTACATATCGGATTTTGGTTATCCTATCTCTTTTTAATCATCGTGATGTTGGGTATATACTTTCAAGAATCTGAAGAGATCGAATCACGTATTTTAAATGCATTTCAAGTCATTTTACTTTTTGTACTTATTCCTTCTGCTATCTCTTTTTATTTATTTCATCTGGTGTTATTTCCCAAATATCTTCAAAAGAAAAAATATTGGCTATCTGCGCTTTATGGAATTTTAATTTCTTTAGGATCTGCTGGTATCGGATATACTTTGATGGAGTTTTTTGGACCAACCTGTGAAGAAGAAGATGGATGGAATCTTTTCATGTCCATGATTCTTTTTGGAGGGATCATTTCCCTGATTTCGGGAATTGTAGGTTTGGTCATCAAAGGATTTATCACTTGGTTTGAAGAAATGAAATTAAAAGAAGCTTTACAGCAAAAGAATCACCAAATGGAAATGGCATTGGTTAAAGCACAATTAGATCCTCATTTTCTGTTCAATACCATTAACAATATTGATATTCTTATTTTAAAAAATGCGAATAAAGCCTCCAATTATTTAAATAAACTTTCTGATATTATGCGTTTTATGCTCTTTGAAACGAAAACGGAAAAAATATTATTATCGCAAGAAATTGAATACATCGAAAAATATATCGAGCTACAAAAAATAAGAACCGCCAATTCTTCCTACGTTAATTTTGCAGTAAGTGGAAACGCTGCTGCGAAAAAAATTGCTCCCATGGCTTTTATTCCTTTTATTGAAAATGCATTTAAACACACAACCAATAAAAAAATAGAAAATGCCATTGACATCAATATTTTAATTGAAGAAGAAAACATCAAATTAATTTGTGAAAATAAATTCGATCCCAATCGAAAATCAAATCAAGAGAGTAATGGTCTAGGCAATGATCTGATTGAAAAAAGACTTCAATTAATGTATCCAGAAAAACATCGATTGGATATTTCTAACCAAAATAATTTATATAGTGTGTTTTTAACCATCAACAATTAATCATGGATAAATACAATTGCATCATCATCGAAGATGAACCATTAGCAATGGAAAGAACCCAAGAGTTTGTTGGTAAAATTCCTTTTTTAAATTTGTCTGCTACCTTCGACAATGCTTTAAATGGTTTGGCCTATCTACAATCAAACAAGGTAGATGTTTTGTTTTTGGATATCAATATGGATGAATTAACAGGCGTTGAATTGTTGGAAAGTTCAAAGATAGAAAGCCAAGTCATTATCACAACCGCTTACCAAGAATATGCTCTAAAAGGTTATGAACTCAATGTAACAGATTATCTACTCAAACCTTTTACCTTTAATCGTTTTTTGCAAGCAGTTAATAAAGCTCATGAAAACTTACACCAAAACGTCCCTGAAGAACCCATAGATTTTATTTTTATAAAAACAGAAAACCGACTGGAAAAAATCACCCTCAACGAAATTATCTATATTGAAGGTATGCGTGATTATAGAAGGATCCATCTAGTCGATAAAAAAATCATGACCTTGCAAAACTTCAAAGATTTAGAACAATTAATCCCCTCTAATTTAGTCTGTAGAGTGCATAAATCTTACATGGTCGCCCTCCATAAAATCGAATCCATCGAACGAAATAGAATAAAAATTGCCAACCAACTCATTCCTATTTCAGAAACTTACAAAAAACTTTTTTTCAAAAAAATAAATAACAAAACTTAGGAATAATTGAATGCGAGAATAATTGAATTTTGAATGGCCCGATATCGCGTATCTCACGTTATCGGGCCATTCAATTATTCCTCATTCAATCATTCCATTACTCCCCTCTCCTTTCGCAGATCAAAACCATGGTTATGCAGATACCATTCGCCACTTTGCATATCAAAATTGTACTAGCTGCTTAATACATACATCTTTGTTTACGTAAAACTTAGAAGTTGTTTTAAAATAGAGCTTCATGTCTACAGACAAAGCATTGATCGCCAGGTGCTTCAGCTTTTTCTCGTCCCGTAGCTAAGGCTACGAAACTTAAAAAGAGCTTCGTCCTGACTATCAAGCCTTTACCTTCGACTTTGAACATCATTTTAAAACAACTTCTTATTATTCAATTGAATATTACAAAAAACGGTTAAACAAAAATTCAGCTATGAAAAAAATTAGTTTCATCATTTTCATGATCAGTGCATTTACAACACTTAGTTTTTCACAACAATTGACTCAAACTGTAAGAGGAACTATTATTGACGTAGACAGTAAATCTCCTTTAATTGGAGCCACCGTCGCCATACGTGGAACCGATCCTATAATCGGAACGTCAACAGATTTTAATGGCGAATTTCGATTAGAAAATATTCCAATAGGTAGAGTTACTTTGCAACTTTCGTATTTAGGATATGAAAATAAATCCATCCCCAATATTATTGTTAACTCAGGCAAGGAGGTTGTTCTGAATATTGGCTTGATAGAGTCCGCTGTCAAAATGGATGAAATCGTAGTAAAAGCCAATACCCGAAAAGGAGCTGCCTTAAATGATATGACCATTGTCAGTGCTCGTTCTATTTCTGCAGAAAAAACAGAGCGTTATGCTGGCGGTTTTAGCGATCCTTCTCGAATACTTTCCTCCTTTGCTGGAGTAGCCACAACCAATGATGGAGACAATGACATCATCGTTCGAGGTAACTCACCAAAATATGTGCAATGGCGTTTGGAAGGAATGGAAATAACCAACCCAACTCACTTCGCAGATCAAAATGCGGTCAAGGGAGGAATCAGTGCTTTGAATAATAATTTACTAGCCACTTCTGATTTTTATACTGGTGCATTTTCTCCAGAATATGGTGACGTTCTTTCTGGTGTCTATGATGTCAAATTGCGATCTGGTAATAATGAGAAACTCGAAGCCGCTTTTGGCTTAGGACTATTAGGAACAGACCTTACCGTGGAAGGTCCGTTTAAAAAAGGCTATGGTGGCTCTTATTTATTCAATTATAGATACTCTACGATCTCTTTAATTGAAACCTTGGGTTTAGTTGATATAGGAGGCATTCCAAAATTTCAAGATGCGACTTTTAAAATTGTGTTACCCACCAAAAAAGCAGGTACTTTTTCTCTTTTCGGATTGGCAGGACTAAGCGAATTTAATATTGATGATATCAAAGCGAATGTCATTTCAACGCCAGGTGATGCTCCTTCAGCTGATAATATTATTGAAGATTATGAAAAGTCTAATCAGCTTTTAAATTTGGGAATCAATCACACTTTCAGTATTAATAAAAATAGTTATTTCAAAACTTCCCTCTCCTATTCGACTTCTGGAATTGATGAAAATGTTTATGAATCTCAGCTAATCAAAAACTACAATTCTTCTGGCGAATTTGTAAATGATTCTATTGCCAATAAAACCTTGGATTATAAAAGTCGATTGCAACAATCTACTTATCGTCTATCGCTCACTTATAGTCATAAACTCAATGCCAAAAATAAAATTCGTGTCGGTAGTAAATATGCTTTGTTCGGTTATGATTATAACCAAAGTTGGTTTCAAGAAAATATTGGTACTCGATTTACTGCGACCGATTTTAAAGAAAACGCAAGTATGATCAATAATTTCATTAGTTGGAAACATCGATTAAATGGAAAGATCACTTTTGTTTCTGGGCTTCACAATACCAATGTATTACTCAATAACAAAAGTACGCTGGAACCAAGGATTGCTATGAAATGGAAATTGAATAATACAAGCTCATTCAACGTAGGATATGGCAATCATAGTAAAGTGGAAAGCATCCATAATTATTTTGCAAAAGTGAAATTAGACAATGGAGAAATTTTAGAACCCAATAAAGATTTAGGTTTACTCAAAGCGCATCATGCGGTCATAGGTTATGAAAAACGTTTTACAAAAAATCTAATGGCAAAAGTAGAATTGTACTATCAAGACTTATACAACTTACCTGTTGAGAATCTCGATACGAGCTACTATGCTACCATCAATGAAGGAGTAGATTTTAGATATGTGGATTTGGTGAATAAAGGTACAGGCAAAAACATGGGACTTGAGTTGACTCTTGAAAGATTTTTCGATCATAACTATTACTTCTTAATCAACGCCTCCATTTTCAGTTCAAAATATAAATCACTGGAAGGGATTGAGCGAAATACTCAATACAATGGTAACTATCTGGTCAATATTTTATTAGGAAAAGAGTTTGACAAACTTGGTAAAAAACAAAATCAAACCTTGTCCTTAAATGCCAAAATATTTTTTGGCGGTGGTAAAAAAATCCTTCCGCTATTAAGAGATTCAGAAGGAAATCTTGCTGTTGATCCAAGTAATAACAGGTATTATGATTACGAGAAAGCTTATGAAAATAAGATTGAAGATGTTTATCATATCATCGTCTCAGCAAGTTACAAATTCAATCGTCCAAAGACAACTCATGAAATATTTCTAAGTCTCGATAACCTGACCAATACAAAAGGAAAACTATCTGAATATTATGATCCAAACGAACCCGATTCAGTTGGCAATCTATCCCAATTTGGTTTTTTCCCAAATCTGATGTATCGAGTTTATTTTTAATTAAAAATTTATTAATCGCAAATAATAAAGTCAAATGAGTTCAAGATATAGTATCAACCCTAGTTCAGACTTTAGCATTCTCAAAGCTGATAAAGCATTAAGAATTAGCACCCAAATACTTTTCCTAACTGCTGTCATCGGGCAATGGATGTTCGTTCTTCATATTGTAAGCTTCTATGGTGGGAATGCGATCACCGGGAATTATGAAAAATGGAATCAACAACTTTACAATGGAATTATTGAAGGAGACTTAATAGGAAATTTAGCTTTGATAATACACCTTTTCTTTGCGGCTGTTATCACTTTTGGAGGGCCTCTTCAATTCATCGCACCAATCCGAAAAAAGTTTCCTCGTTTTCATCGATTGAATGGAAGACTATACATTTTCACCGCGTTCCTAGTAAGTGTTGCCGGATTATATATGATTTTCACTCGTGAAGTGATTGGAGGTAAAATGATGATGATTGGAAATAGCTTAAACGCCTTATTAATAATGCTTTTTGCCATCTTAACTTTTCAAACTGCGGTGAGTAGAAATTTTACATCGCACAGACGTTGGGCACTCCGTACTTTTTTAGTAGTCAATGGCGTTTGGTTTTTTAGAATAGGCTTTGGAATCTGGATTGCACTGACTGGTGGTACCATGCCTGGTTCAACCGAAAATCTTGGAGGCCCCTTTGATCTGTTTTTAATCTTTGCGCATACATTGCTTCCACTCGCTATCTTAGAATTTTATTTCTATACCAAAAAATACAGTTTAGCAATCGGCAAATACGCTTTAGCAATTGCTATGCTTGCGTTAACTTTTACACTTGGCGCAGGTATTTTTATGACTGCAATGGCTTTTTGGATACCTAGTTAATGAAGATGATTGAATAATTTTGAATGGCCCTATAACGTAAAAAACGCGATATAGGGCCATTCAATTATTCAAAATTCGGTTATTCAATTATTCATCCCTAAAATGTAACCTCCTTCGTCAACATCTCCTCTCCTCTTTTCACCACAACTTTTGTTTTGTCTCCTGCTTTAAACAAGCTTAATCCATCCATATAAGAGTAGATATCTTTTACCTCTACCTCTCCAATTTTCATAACAATATCTCCATTTTTCAAGCCTGCTTTTTCAGCAACACGACCAGAAAGTACACCATCAATCCGCATGCCTTCACCGGTATAAACATAGTCCGGCATTACACCAAGAGTCACTTTAAATTTAGATATTTTCTTTTCTCCGTTCCCATCTTTTGTTTTGGTAAAAGTCAATTTTTCTCCAGTATTCAATCTTTCGATAATTGATACCATCAAATCAGATACTTCATAAATACCTTTATAATTGATCAGATGAGAATCGTCACCAGGTTTGTGATAATCGCTATGTTGTCCTGTAAAAAAATGTAAAACCGGAATGTCTTTTAAATAAAAAGAAGTATGATCTGAAGGTCCAATTCCTGAGTCACTTGATTTGATGACAATATCTGCGATCTTCGTGTCATTCAAAATAGGATGCCAAGCAGGAGAAGTTCCAGCGCCAGTAATCGCCAATACTTTCTCCTCATTTAATCGGCCGACCATATCCATGTTAAACATAAAATTGACTGTTGCCAAATCAATCGTTGGATTATTTGCATAATATTTAGAACCAAACAAACCTTTCTCTTCACCAGAAAATGCAATGAATAAGTAATTATTTTTCTTTGCGGAAGCAGATTGTTTTAATTCAATAGCAATTTTGAGCATCGCAGCAATTCCACTTGCATTATCATCCGCACCATTGTGTACTGCCTTTTCACCTGCGTGTAAAGATCCTGAACCGCCTAAACCTAAATGATCATAATGTGCACCAATAATAATTGTAGTCGGCGCTTTGTTATCCATGTATCCTATTACATTTTTACCGGTACCAGATGCTGGTTTTACACTTGGAGTAGCATGCGGATTGACCATTTCTGTAAAAGGAAAAGCTTGCTCCCAGCCATCAGTTCCTTTAGGTTCCAAACCAATTTCTCGATACCTACTACTGATATAATCTGCGGCTAATTGTTCTCCAGGTTCTCCAGTTTCTCTACCTTCCATTAAATCACAAGCCAAGAAGACTACATCTACTTTTAAGTCCTGCATTTTTTGTCGATCAAATTTTGGTTGATTCACCAATTTTTGAATCTCGCTCGGAGCCTTTATTTGAGCATTGCAAGATGCCAGCATCAATGAAAAAAAGAAAACGCTTATTATTAGTTTTGTAAAATTCATTTCTTTAAATTTTGGTTAAAATTTGCTTTCACAAATATAGACAATAAAGTGTTCCCTTTTTAAACGACTAATCAAATTTATTAGTACTGATTCAAAACAAATGAGAATATCACGAAAGAAGGTTACGTTAACGGGACGGGGGCAGGAAAATTTACTGTCCGACTACTAGCGCTTGCTTAAGCCCAGAGGCTTAAAGAGAAAAGCCAAAGGAGTT
>CAYTVR010000310.1:0-8458 GCA_964441245.1 uncultured Saprospiraceae bacterium
TGGCATGCCAAATGACATTACTGTACGGCCTTTTATTTCTGCTTCACCCAACGACAACTATTATACCGAAGATGGTTCTGCTCACGTTACACAAATCGGGTGGTATACATCTAAGTCCTATACAATTGGTAAAGATGTAAAACTAACTTTAAAAGCGGATATGGTGTATAATCCAGATAGGGAAGAATTCAATGCCGCTTTCAACGCCATTATTAAACTGTAACATTTTTCCCTTAATTTTAGATATATAATCAAGGGAAACTTTCTCACTACTAATCGGATTACAAATCCGCTAAAAAATTTAGGAACATGAAAAAATTAATCAACAAAACAGATGATGTTGTCAAAGAACAAATGGAAGGAATGGCCTTGGCACATCCAAGTCTTAAAATAAATTTAGACCCAAAATACATTTATAGAGCAGATGCTCCAATTGATAAAAAAGTAGCTGTCATTTCAGGTGGAGGTAGTGGACATGAGCCTATGCATGGAGGTTTTGTAGGAGAAGGTATGCTTGATGCCGCCTGCCCTGGTGAGGTATTTACATCCCCTACACCTGACCAAATGCACAGCTGCGGGAAAGCTGTAGATAGTGGTGCTGGTGTCCTCTTCTTAGTTAAAAATTATACTGGTGATGTCATGAATTTTGAAATGGCAGCAGAACTTTTACATGGTGAAGGCGTTCCTGTTCAAAATGTAATTATTGACGATGATGTAGCTGTAAAAGATAGTCTTTACACCGCAGGAAGAAGAGGGGTAGGAACTACTGTAATCATGGAGAAAATTGTTGGTGCTGCTGCCAAAGCAGGCTATAATCTTGACCAATGTACTGAACTAGCAATGAAAGTAAATAGACATGGACGCTCCATGGGAATGGCACTTACTTCTTGCACCGTACCAGCAGCAGGTAAGCCTACTTTTGATTTGGAAGAGAATATGATTGAAATTGGTGTTGGAATTCACGGTGAACCTGGAAGGAAAAGAATTGAACACACTTCTGCCGACGAGATAACCAATATTTTGACTAAAGGAATTTTAGACGATGGTGATTATACTCGTCAACTAAAAACTATGAATAGAGAAAGTGGAACTTGGGAAGAAGTTGAACAAGTCAATCCTGCCCTAAAAAGTGGAGACGAGGTAATTGCAATGGTAAATGGTTTGGGAGGTACTCCAGTATCAGAGTTATATGCTGTTTATCGTCAAATGGCAAAAATCTGTGATGAAAGAGGAATTCGCATCGTTCGTAATTTAGTGGGTAACTATATCACGGCATTAGAGATGCAAGGATGTTCTATTACTTTAGTGAAAGTGGATGAGGAAATGCTAAAATTTTGGGATGCTCCAGTTAACACACCAGGTCTTAGATGGGGAGTATAGGCTGATTTAAAACTCAACTAATTATACCTCATGATAATCTGTTTTGGGAAGTAACCTTTAAGGGGCTTCCCAAACAGTTTTTACCTTTTCAATATTTCAGTTATATCTATTTTTATAGAAAATTATTTTTGGAAATAAAAGAGTAACAATATATTTCACAAAAGAAATCAAAATCATTAAAACCAATTAGAATGGAAAATATTTCTAAAGATCAAATCTTAATATGGTTACGGAAAACGGCAGCAATATTAATTGATAACAAGGACTACCTTACGGAGTTGGATGCTGCCATAGGAGATGCAGACCATGGTATCAACATGGAACGTGGTTTCAAAAAGGTGCTAGAGAAACTGGATGGTTTTTCAAATCAAGACATCGGTGGTATTCTGAAAAGCACGGGAATGACACTTATATCAAGTGTAGGTGGAGCATCCGGACCTTTGTATGGAACCTTATTTATGCAAATCGGAATGGCTTTAAATAACAAAGAAAATTTAAATATTGAAGATTTGCACAAAGGATTTGCTAAAGGGCTAGAGGGTGTAAAATCAAGAGGAAAGGCTATGGCAGGAGAAAAAACGATGATAGATGTTTTGGAACCAACTGTAGCAACATTAGCAGCTATGGTCAAGTCAAACGGTTCATTAGAAGAAGCATTGAATGAGATGACAGCTTCTGCAAAAGAAGGAATGGAGTCAACGGTAAGCATGATTGCTAGAAAAGGAAGAGCGAGCTATTTAGGAACAAGAAGTGCTGGTCACCAAGATGCAGGAGCTACCTCCTCCTATTTAATTATTAAGACGTTGAAAGATGTGATCACTGCATCTGATTAAAAAAAATAAAATGATAAGTATAGTAGTTATTTCACATAGCAAAATTTTAGCAGATGGGGTCAAGGAATTGGCACTTCAAATGTCTCAGAACAAAGTAGCAATAGAAGCCATTGGCGGCATCCATGAAGATGGACAACACAAGATTGGAACAGACCCCAAGGCTATTTTAGAAAAAATGGAAGCGCTCGGCTCAAAAAACGAAGTCTTGGTTTTGATGGACATAGGTAGTGCCATCATGAGTGCAGAAATAGCCAAAGAAATGCTTCCTCCTGATATTGAAAAAAACATTTATCTCTGTGAAGCACCTTTAGTTGAGGGAGCAATTGCAGCTGCGGCTCAGGCAATGACAGGGGCAAATATAGAGACTGTTTTAGCAGAAGCTAAAAATGCTTTGCTAGGTAAAACCACACTTTTAAAACCTAAAGATAGCATAGAACAAAATGCCTCAATCGATCAGTCTTTAGAAATTGATGTATATGAATCTTTTGATTTACTAGTACCAAATAAGCTTGGTTTGCACGCGCGCCCTGCGGTTAGATTAGTAGAGATTGTCAGTCGTTACGAAGTAAATGCCTTAGTAAGCATAACAAAAGAAAATTTTATACCTGCAAATAGTATTAGCCAAATTGGGACACTAGGAGCGCAACAGGGAGATATTTTGCATTTCAAAATTGCAGGAAAAGATGCGGAATTACTTATCTCTGCACTTAGAGATTTTCAAAAAATCAACTTCGGCGATAGCCCCAATGAAAAGAAAAGTGACAGTAAAGAACCACTCGTCAGTATTCCAGATGAAAGTCCAAATATCGACAATGGAATTGTTCAAGGAGTCGCCGCTTCTAAAGGTATTGCAATTGGTAAGGTAAAACTATTTCAAAAAGACGCTCCTTCAATTATAAAAGAAACCATCTCAGATACTCAAACAGAGATAGAGCATTTAGAAATGGCAATTCAAAGAGCTATTAGTCAATTAAAAGTGACTAAAACCACTTTACAGGTTGCAAAAAAAGAAGAGGCTCAAATTTTTGACTTCCATATTCTTTTCCTTGAAGACAGAGGGTTTATTCAAAAAGTCATCAATCAAATTGAAAATGAAAAGATAAACGCAGCTTTCGCTTGGAAAGAAAATATTGAAATAGTTAAAGACCAATATTTGAATATGAAGACGACATATCTACAAGAACGGGTGGTGGATATTAACGAGCTTGGTAATAAGGTACTCTTAGAAATAGTGGGTGACGAAAATAAAAATATTGAATTGCTGGAGCCTAGTATTTTGGTCTTAGAAGAGTTAGGACCTGCTCAAACAATTAATCTTGATAAAACCAAGGTCTTAGGAATTGTGACTGCAAAAGGAGGAAATACTTCACACTCGGCTATCCTATCCAGATCTCTTGGGATACCAGCTATTGTCAATATTGGAAGTGCTATTGATTCCATCCAAGATGGAGAAGAAATTGCTATGGATGGAACCATTGGAAAAATTTGGATTGGAAAAAAACATGCTAAAGCCATTCAAAATATTCGGAAACAGAAAAAATTAGAGACCCAAAGAATAGAACAACTTTTAGCAAAAGCTCAAGAGCCTGCGATAACAAAAGATTCCAAGCAAATAAGCATATTAGCAAACGTAAGTAGTCCGGAAGAAGCAAAGATGGCATTCAAAAACGGAGCAGAAGGTATTGGTTTGTATCGAACTGAATTCCTATACATGAATAGAGAAAAAGCCCCAAGCGAATCAGAACAATATACAACTTACCGAGCAGTTGCTGCGAATATGGAAGGGTATCCTGTTGTCATTCGAACCTTAGATGTGGGAGGTGACAAACCTATCCCTTACCTAAAGATTGGTGAGGAAAAGAATCCCTTTTTAGGATTGCGTGGGACTAGATATTGCTTACAAGATGTTGAACTTTTTAAAACTCAACTTAGAGCAATCTGTCGAGTTTCTGCTGAGTTTCCAATAAAAGTGATGTTTCCAATGGTCGGCGTTTTAGAAGAAGTATTGTCCATCAAAGAAATACTAAAAGAAGTTCAACAAGAATTAACAAAAGAACAAATTCCTTATAATCCTAAAATGCCTATTGGTATTATGGTTGAGATTCCATCAGTCATTTATCTTATTCCTGAATTAAGTAGAGAGCTAGATTTTCTTAGTATTGGAACTAACGATTTGACACAATACTTATTAGCTATAGACCGAGAGAATGAATCGGCTGCAAAATATCGAAGTGCGCTTCACCCAAGTGTCCTTCGTGCCATTCGAGAAATTATTCAAAGCTCAGATATTGAAGTAGGTATGTGTGGTGAATTAGCAGGAAACCCTTTGGCTATAAATCTATTATTGGCTTTTGGATTAGAAAAATTCAGTATGAATAGCCCTATCATTCCAGACATAAAAGAGATTGTACGACTCTATCAAAATACAAAATACAAATTACTTGTTACTCAATTCGAAAAGTTAGAGTCACTATCTCAAGTTCTGGATTTATTAAAAAAGAACCAACCATTATTGGTTTAACTCAACGCTATTAGATTACTGACTTTAATGAAATTTAAACAAGTTTTTATTTAACATCAAATCAGGTTTCAAACAGAGGTTTGAATTTATTTGAATTTATTTTCAATGAGAAAAAGAATTGCCATTAACAGCTTTGGACGTATTGGACGATTAACACTTAGACAGCTTTTATAAAAGAAATATAGAAGTAGTAGTGGTAAGTGGTTTGACTGATAACGACACGACAATATCATTGAATTAAGGGCCTGGTTTTTAAATAACAACGCATTTACAATTATGCAAAGCTGCCAAAAAATCAATTCAATAACAGCACAACACTCCCATCTAGTAGTTCCTATTGGTCTAAAATTTCATTAAATAACCACACCTTACGTCGTTTTACGATAATTAAGAATCGCCCAAGTATTAAACACAATCGCAAAACCAACCATAATAATAATATGCCTTGTAATATTTACAAGCCCACTACCTTTGAGCACAACCATCCTCATCACCTCAATAAAATAAGTAACTGGATTGAAATAAGCAATGACTTTAGCCCACTCCGGCATAGCGTCTATGGAAGTGAAAAGTCCACTCATTAAAATGAAAATCATCATAAAGAAAAAGGAGACGGACATGGCTTGCTGTTGCGTTTCCGAGTAAGTAGAAACCAATAATCCAAAGCCAAGTAAAGCGATAAGAAATAGAGCTAAGTATCCATAGAGTAAAAACAGATTTCCAACGGGGACAATCCCATAGACCATCCACATGACCAGAAAAAATCCAATTGAAAAAACGACCATTCCTATGATCCAAAATGGAATCAATTTACCTAGAATGTAATGGTGCTTTTTTATGGGAGAAACATTAATTTGTTCAATCGTTCCGACCTCTTTTTCTTTTACAATGTTCAGACCGCACATGTATGCCCCCACCATCGTAACCAGGATTACTAAAATGGCAGGAACCATAAAAATCTTGTAATTCAAGTATGGATTAAACCAATTAATGGCATTTACTTCAATGTTCTTTGGAGCGATGCCGCTTTGGGTTTTAACCAACTTAGCATTGACATTTTCATTGAAGTCCATGATAATAGAAGCTAGATAAGCACCTCCCAAACTTGCTTTTGTTCCATTGATAGCATTGACGGCGATGAGTAGTTTTTCATATCCATTTCGAGATAGATTTTTTTCAAAATCTTGTGGTATTTCTAAAATTAAATCTGCTGCATCAGATTCAATTTGTTGCATGGATTCTTTAAAGGAAGTATTGTAATCTATCAATTTAAAATATCCAGATGCGGTCACCTTTGAAATAAGTTCCCTGGAGGAAGCTGATCTATCATGATCGACCACAGAAATATTTACATTTTTCATTTCATAGTCGGCAGCAAGTGGCATAACCAAGAGCTGAACAATTGGCATTGCAAAAATTAATGGAAGCAAAGTCTTGTTTCTAAAAATTTGCTTGAACTCTTTAACTAGTAGAAATTTTAATGGGCTCATTGTAATCTGATATTAAATTTTTTAAAACTGACAAATAGAAGAAACAATGTCATTCCTGATAAAATCAATGTCTCTTTCCAAATACTTGCCATCCCTAGTCCTTTTATCATGATCGATTTTACAATAATGTAGTACCATTTGGAGGGGACTACATTCGCTATCCATTGAAGTGCTGCGGGCATGTTTTCCAAAGGAAACATAAAACCCGAAAACAGAACCGTGGGTAAAAGCATCGCCATCAAAGAAATGAGCATGGCGGCTTGTTGAGTTGATGTGGCATTTGAAATTAATAAACCTAATGATAGCGCGCAAAGTATAAGGATGCTACTCACCAAATAGAGTAGGGGGACACTTCCATTCATCGGCATCTCTAATAAATAGATACTCATCAATAAAATGACCGTCAAGTTAATTAGAGATAGAAAAAAATAGGGGACGGCTTTCGCAATGATGACGGTTAAGGGATTCATTGGAGAGACCAACAGTATTTCCATCGTACCTGTTTCTTTTTCTTTTACAATGGAGACCGAGGTCATTAAGACGCAAACTAAGAGTAAGACTAAAGCCATTACGCCAGGGACAAAATTAGTGGCTCCTTTTAATTCGGGGTTATAGAGCATCCTGGTTTCGGGAATTATTTTTATGGATTGGGTGGCCTGTTGATTGAGTTCCATTTGGTAGTCTCTGACAATAGAATTAATGTAACTGGTTAATGTAGAAGCGGTGTTAGGATCCGAAGCGTCAGCGATGACTTGGATCTGTGCATGGTTGGTATGGTTTAGATTTTTGTAAAAATTATTCGGAAAAACAACAACTAGTTTTACATCCCCTTCTTTGAAGGCTGCTTCGATTTGTTTTTCATCGAGAATGGCTTTTTTAATTTTAAAATTTTTAGACGTTGAAATTTTTTCAATAATTTTTTCGGAACCAACATCTTGTGCATAGTCGCAAATGACAATTTTAGAATCTTTTATTTCATTGGTCAACGCAAAACCAAATAAAATGATTTGAGCAATGGGCAAACCAAATAACATCAACAAGGTTTTGTTGTCTCTAAAAACATGATAAAATTCTTTGCGAACAAATATTATAAATTGCTTCATGGTTATTGTCTTTTTGCTTCACGAGCTAATTGATAGAACACTTCGTCCATCGTTTCTACCTTAAAATCTTCTTTGAGTTGACTTGGCGAATCCAGGGCTGATATTCGTCCATCCACCATCATCGAAATTCGATTACAATATTCTGCTTCATCCATATAATGTGTCGTAACAAAAATCGTAATTCCATTTTCAGCAGCTTCATAGATCAAATCCCAAAATTGCCTTCTCGTAATCGGGTCAACACCACCGGTTGGTTCATCTAAAAAAACAATAGAGGGTTCATGAATAATGGCCACTGAAAAAGCTAATTTTTGCTTCCATCCCAATGGTAGTGACCCCACTAATTTGTTGGCTTCTTGTTGCAATCCTAATTTATTGACCAACAGCGCTGATTGTTCTTTTAGTTTTTTATTGGACAATCCATAAATGCCTCCGAAAAAATTGATGTTTTCTAAAATGGTTAAGTCTTCGTAGAGTGAAAACTTTTGACTCATGTATCCGATTCTAGATTTTATTTTCTCGGTATCTTTATACACATCAAAACCGGCAATGGTCGCCTTTCCTGAAGTTGGCTTGGAGAGTCCGCAGAGCATTCGCATGGCAGTGGTTTTTCCTGCTCCGTTGGCCCCTAAGAAACCGAATACTTCCCCCTTGTAAACATCAAAGGAGATGTTATCCACCGCGGTAAAATCTCCAAATTTTTTAGTGAGATTTTCTGTCGTGATTACTGCTTCAGTTGTCATGAGTATTGTTTTTTGATAGGAGTTGAATAAAACAATCTTCTACCGTTGGTTGAATGGGCTTGATGATGATATTGGAATTGGTGTATTTCAATCTATCGACCAAAGCTTCTTGTACACTATTTTTTTCAAGAGAATCCCTAAAACTGATGTGATGAAATTCGCCAAATGAGAATACGGATTTGATAAATTCGTCTTTTCTCAATTCCTGTAATAAGCGACTCATATTATCCGACTTGATCGCAAATAAATCATCTGGATATTTTTGAATAATACCTTGCGGCGTATCAATAGAAAGCATCTTTCCATCTTGCATCAAGGCAATTCTTTCACATAAATTCGCTTCATCCATGTAAGGCGTAGAAACTAAAATGGTAATTCCTTCCCGTTT
>CAYTVR010000311.1:0-8433 GCA_964441245.1 uncultured Saprospiraceae bacterium
CCTTATTTTTTATTTGGATTTCAGGTAGAATTTATCGCGTAGGTATTTTCCTTTATGGTAAAAAAGCTTCTTTTAAAGAAATTGGAAAATGGATTTTCTATAAAGATTAGAGAGGGTAATGTTGAATGCTAGGATAATTGAATTTTGAATTTTGAATGACTACTATTAACGCGAAGTTAACGCAAGAAGGGTCATTCAAAATTCAGTTATTCAATTATTATAAATCAAAAGTAATTTCTACATCGGGAGAAGTCGGGTGTGCTTGGCAAGTCAAAATATATCCTTCTTCGACTTCGTCATCATCTAAGGCATAGCAAGCATCCATTTTTACGGTTCCTTTGGTCACCTTGGCCATGCAAGTAGAACAAGATCCTGAAGTACAAGAGTAAGGCGGTTCTTTTTTCATATCTAATAAGGCATCCAAAATCGTTTTGCTTGGTCCAACCACAACATCGATTACATTACCATCTAGATGAACTTTCACTTGACCACTAGCACCACCAGTAGAGGCAGCTCCAGCTTTTTGTTCATGCGTCGGTGTCGAAGAAAAACGCTCCAAGTGAATGGTCTTTTTATCAATCCCTCGACCTAACAAAACACTTTCAATAGAATCCATCATTGGGCCAGGACCACAAATAAAGTATTCTACTGCTTTGGCTCTTGGTGGATTTTTATCCAAAAATTTTCCCGCGTTGGTTCCATCTGCTAAACCGATTTCTCCTGTCCAAGTGATTTTTCCTTTTTTCAAGAAAGAGCCAAAGCCTTTGGGCTTTTCCTTGATAGGATCGCTTAAGATATCTTCGATAATTAATTGTCCAGCGTATTTTTTTCCTAATGCTGCTAATTCTTCTTTGAAAATAATGGAGTTTTCATTTTGATTGCCATACAAAAGAAAAATCGTGCTCATCGGTTCTTTTTCGACTATTGTTTTTAGGATGGACATCAAAGGAGTAATTCCACTTCCTCCACCAAAAAGGTAATAGGTCTTTTGTTGATCTGGATCTAATTTGGTAAAAAATCGACCTTGAGGAGGCATTACTGCTATTTCATCTCCTTCTTTAACCTGTGTATTAATATGAGTAGAAACCAAACCATTTTTAATCTGTTTCACCGTCACCGTCGTTCGATTGTCCAAAGGACTACTTGACATAGAATAGGCTCTACGTACTTCTTGTCCATTCAATTGGAATCGAAGCGTTAAATATTGACCTTGTGTAAATTGGAATTGCTCTTTTAAAGCGCTCGGTATTTCAAAAGTGACAGATACAGCTTCGCTTGTTTCGCGAGTAATGTTGCTAACTTTTAGATTATGAAATTGTGTACTCATTTATTGGATTGCTTGTTTAATATTTTTCAAATGGGAGCTGAAAATTAAATTTTTTCTTGATTTCGTTTTCAGCTCAAATGATATTCTCCGTAAAGGGCACAAATTTAAAAGAATTCGGCCACTATCAAAAGTAATACAACAAGCAAAAGTCAGAATCGTTTGATCGGAAAGGAAGAAAAGTATAGCACACCTGAATTTTGTAGACTATCAAAATTACAAAAGCCAGAAACTGCTGAGCAATTTCTGGCCTTTTATTGAAGTATCAATGGTGAATATCCATTGAATATTATTTATTTTTTACTGCAATTTTACTCTTACAGCGTTCGGTCCTTTTTGACCTATTTCTACCTCAAATGAAACTTTACTCCCCTCCTGAACTTGACCTGAGATATTATTGATATGAACAAAAATACTTTCCTTAGTTTCTTTATCTACTATAAACCCGTAACCCTTTTCATCATTGAAAAATTTCACCATTCCTTTTCGGATAGGATCTCTCATTGGGTTATTGTGACCTGCACCTAGAACGATATCTTCTAGTTTGATCACTTTTTTCTTTTTGTTAGGATCTGGTTTTTCTGTCGTTAGATTACCATTTTCATCTACATAACGAATCTGTTCTTCAAAGGTTTTTTTACCTTGTTCTGCTTTTTCCAACTTTCGTTGTTGTCGACGTTCTAATTTATCTTGTTTCTTTTTTCTACGTTTTTTTTCTTTTTCTTTCTTGTTGTACGTTTCTTGCGATTTAGACATATATTGGATTTAATTAAAAAATAATTTGCCACTTGAGGATGAAAACTACGGCAAACAATTCTTATAAAATGTCTACTTGAAGCCTACAATTCAGTGAGGTGAAACAAAAATACCAAATTTCAGTGGGATTTCCTATTGGTTTCTGCTATACTTAACCAATTTTATTTGGTTTAGTTCGTTACTTCCAATAATTAACATAATTCTAACAATTTACGTTCAATTTCTTGTCAAAATTTAGCTTTCACTCCCTATAAATTGAAATTATCAACATATAAATAATATTTAAAACCAGCCATCTTAATACATCTCCACAAAAAAGTCCATCAAATCTTTTTCTTGTTCTACCGATCGACCAGAAGCACTTTTGTTGAGCATCACGGTATCAAGATTAAGCGCTAAAGTTTCGGATACCAAAGCTTCTGTCATCAATGATTCTGATGGTTGAGTCAACACTTTTTGGGCAGGCACCCTTCGCTGTATTGTTGGATTCGTATTTCGTCTTTGATACTTTTTGGGTGCTGGTACTTCGGCTTTGGCGGTTCGAGGTGCATGCTTGACCGGAGCTGTCGGTTGATGAACAAATACGGGTTTGTCTTTGTATACCGTATCTGTTTTATACACATAAACTTTTTCTGGTTCGGGAGTTTGCGTGATCCCTTTCTCTGCATTTGGCCAAGCAAAAAACAACAAGGCCATAAAACCCAATGCCGCTGGCCATGCTGGAATTCGATAATGTAAAATCGCATCCAAGTTCGTCCAAACTTTGGCTTTTTCCTTTTTAGAGCGAACCAAATGAGTCAGATGCTTCCGAACTTCTGGACGAGGATAAGTCTGCTTTTGCGCAAATACTTTTTTACTTTCTAATAACAATAAACGATAAGTATGATATTCTTCCGCAGTGAATTGTGTTGCGACCAAAGTAAGTTCCGTCGCACTTAAATTTTCATAGCTTTTCTGCAAAAGAAGTTGTTCTATTTCTAAATCCAAATTATCCCGCTTGTCTTTCATAATCGTCTTTTTTTTTGTCATCCTGATCGCTATCTGGATGAAACATTTTTAGTTTAATCGCTAATTTTTTCAATGCATAATGCAATCTAGACTTGACCGTCCCTTCTGGGCAATTGAGAATTTCACTAATTTCCTTGACGGGTAATTCTTCCTGATAGCGAAGGATAAAGCATTGTTGATGCGCCCACTCCAATTCAGAAACAGCCACCTCTAAGTATTTTTTAAATAGTTCCTGATCTATGTTTTCAGGCAAGTAATTATTTTCGGTTTCACAGATGATCTGTTCTTTATAATCAAGTTGATCCAATGGCACCAAGTTTCTTCTTGCGCCTAAGCGTTCCACTCGACGGTATTCATTTTTACACATATTGCTCGCAATCGTATAGACCCAAGTAGAACATTTCCGTAAAGGATCAAATCGATCGGCATGATCTATTATTTTCACCATCAAATCTTGTGTAAAGTCGCTCGCCCGTTCTTCATCTTGATACAACATCCGAAAGAAATAATAATGCATCCGAGAACCATAGCGATCATAAAACTCATTAAACGCCCCTTCCTCTCCTTTGGCAATCAAGGGAAGTAGTTCTTCATCCAAATACTTTTTATATTTCTTTTTAAAACTAAACACTAATTTTGAATAATTGAATGACTTAATTTTTAATGATTGAATGCACCTTCTAAGATATTTTTGAATGTTGAATAATTGAATATTAGCGCATTTTGAGTAACCAGCTTCTACACGTAATTTTTATGTTACATTGGTCATTCAAAATTCACTTATTCAATATTCTAAGACTTCCATAAATACTCGAAAGCCAACACTAGGATCAGGGGCATTATATTTTTGCACACTTTGGACGGTAGAACGCTCCGGCATATCAGCCCAACTCCCGCCCTTCGCTATTCCTTTTTGATCGATCATTTCAGATACATTTCCACTAGTATTATAGAGTCCAAAATCATTTGGGAAATAGGCATCTGCCCTTACAGCGAAGAAAGCACCGTCGTTTCCGGCATGAAGATTATCACCACCTTTACACGGTTCTCCAGCTACATTAAAGTTATATAAAAAACAACCTTTAACATTTTTGATTCCACCTCGGCAATGAGAATATTCTCCCTCTCCCCCTGCTGTCGCAGCCAATACCCATTCGGCTTCTGTCGGTAATCGAAAAATTACTTTTTTAAATTTCTTCTTTTTTGATGTGGATCGATTATACAATTCTGTAACCCATTCACAATAAAAAGTAGCCGCCTCATGACTGATATTTTGTACCGGACTCCTTTCCGCATCTGGATGGCCATTATAAAATAAACTATCATCTGGCAATCGACTATGATCAAATAAATATCGATGATTATCACGATCCTTATTGATCAAAATGGTATCCGCTGCTTTCTTTTTATTTAGACGCTCTTTTGCCAATGCTCGCCAGTCAACTTTTTGTGGTCGACACTGATCTAGTTTTTTATATTCTTTTTGCTTGAGTAAATCTTGCAAAAATTTATCGTATTCCTTTATGGTCAATTCTGTTTGATCAGCATATAAATTTCCACGAATTTTTTCTTTACTGTTTTGTAAATCTTTTACAGAAATAGCGGATTCGAAACGGTCGCTAGGTTTAGGATTTTCTTCAAAATAAGTCATCACTTCATCCTGTACGCCACTCGCATGAGCAATACTTGTCAGTAAAGCTCGCATGTGATCCGCCTTGTCTAATTGTCCCGCAGTTTTGTAATGTTTGTATAATAATAAAAACGAAGGAATATAGTTCGCGTTCATTTTATTAACCACTGAAGTACCAATGTCTGGATTTAAATCAATCCGGAGATAGTCCAACAAAAATTTATTTTCAACATTATTTTTAAGTACAGCAATATTATCAAATTCTTCTTCACTGTATTTAAAAGTCAAACCAACTAAATATAAATTTGAACTATGCATTTCTCGAATAGCTCTAGAGACCGCTACCCCCAAATAAACTGGGCGATCTTTTTGTTGAAACAAATGATTAAGCAATTGTGAAGATATCGATTTTCGATCAGCAACCAATTCTACCGTTTGTTCAAATGCAGGGATTCCATTTTCTCGAAACAATTCATCTCGATATTCTTTTTGTTGAATCAAATGGATATTCAAAACAGCTACATCTGGTCGAACATTTTTGGCATTTTGTAGCAACCAAACCGGATACGTATCATTATCACCATAAGTGATCAAAATCGCATCTTCCTCCACAGACATTAAAGCATTGTAATTCCAAGACAAAACCTCAGGAGCAAAGGCGCCACTTTGATAAGCCTTTTTACAAAAAAATTGCATCTTAGGTTCGTTACGATTCAACTCATAATAAGTGATTAAATCATTATCAATCTCCGATCGCTCCGGCGCCATAGCATATGCTTTTTCCAAATGGTGAAACAGATCTTGATTACCTCCGCCATTCCAATAAACGATCCGATGAAAATCATAACTTTCTGGTATCATTTTGGAAGCAGTAGAGACAATACTATCCAAATTATAAGGTTTATCTTTTCCAAAAGGAGTGAGCAAATTAGCAGCCCTACTTGCTGCATAATAATTGCCCCAAGCGATTGAATTTTGTTCATTTTTTTCAATTTCGCCTTTCCATAGATTTACTTGTTGTTTATAATAGGAAATGGGATAAACCACTTTAGTGACGGAATAGATTTTCTCTGGTTCAATATTTTTTTGCGCCAAAAGTGTCAAAGAAAACAAGAACAAAAAGCAAGACATATAAAAACGAGACTTCATTCTATATTTTATTTAAATAAATTGTATTTTAGTAGCACCTACTTTCGTATAAAATACTGTAATAGGTAACCCTTGGGGTAATTCTAAGCGTATTGATTGAATTGTTATCATCTCATACACCTCGATTTTACAAGGGTTCATTTTATTTATATTTTTTTTCAACTAGACCAAATGTGAACAGGTACACCTCTTAAAGTTTTACGTGTTGAAAATTAAAATCATATGAAAGATTTAAAATATTTATTGGCTTACATCATTCCATTCCTAGCTTATTTGGGCATTTATTTGGGAGGATATTGGTCTTTTGTCACCCCGTTTTTCGCATTTGGCTTAGTCCCAATTTTTGAACTCTTAGGTCCTAAATATACTGATAATTATAGTCCTGAAGAAGAAAGTAGTCGAGTCTTAAATCGTTTTTTTGATTTTTTACTTTATCTCAATGTACCGATATTATTTGCTCTACTTTGGTTTTATTTTAGTCAACTCGCAGCTGGAAATTTAGCAACCTATGAGATTGTAGGAATCACTTTAAGTGTCGGTATTACCATCGGAACCATTGGAATCAATGTTGGACATGAGCTGGGACATCGCCATACTTGGTACGAACAATTGATGTCCAAAACTTTATTGCTTTCTGCATTATACATGCATTTTATTATCGAACACAATAGAGGTCATCATAAAAATGTAGCTACCGATAAAGATCCTGCTTCCGCCAAATATGGAGAAATTCTTTACCTTTTTTGGATTCGTTCAACGATTAGCAGTTATTTCGATGCCTGGCGTTTGGAGAATAATCGCGTAAAAAAAATGGTTGGATCAGCCTTTAGTTATAAAAACGAAATGATTTGGTTTCAACTTATTCAAATTAGCTATCTCGTTTCGATCGGCTTAATCTTTGGTTGGACCATCGTCCCTTTTGCTATTATTGCAGGAATCATAGGTTTTTTAGAATTAGAAACGGTGAACTATATCGAGCATTATGGCCTTCGCCGAAAACAATTGGCCTCTGGTCGTTATGAAAAGGTCAGTCCTCGTCATTCCTGGAATTCCAATCATGAATTTGGGCGTATCTTACTATATGAGTTGACTCGGCACTCCGATCATCATTTCAAAGCCAATCGAAAATTTCAAATATTGAGACATATGGATGAAAGTCCTCAATTACCTTACGGTTATCCGACTTCCGTCGTCTTATCTCTGATTCCTCCTCTTTGGTTTGCGATCATGAATAAAGAAGTCAAACGCTATCAAGCAGCATCCATCAATTAAACAGAAGTGAAGGTTTTTGTTAAGCGTTTTTAAGGCTAGTATGAATTAATTTTCAATTCTTTCTTAAGCAAGGAAGATGAAAATAATAACTTATAACAGTTTGAGTTTTCTTCAATCAAGGTAAAAAACAAATGCTCACCTTTGTTACAACTTATTGATTATATATTCCTAAGGTTCTTTCTCTCCTTGGTTTCAAACACTTTAGCGGGATTATATTATCTTTGTGGCGTTTTTGAAATTATTACTTGAACGTTTGAAGCGAAAAAATGAGCAAACTACTATCCATAATTATTCCGGCATATAACGAAGAGAAAACAATTCACTTGATTTTGGACAGAATCAAAGCGGTAAAATTGATCCACGATATCAAAACAGAACTCATTATTACCAATGATTGTTCTTCTGATGATACCGAAGGAGCCATTAAAAAATACCAGCAAGCCAATCCTGATCTTAACATCCAGTATTACAAACACGAGGTGAATAAAGGGAAAGGAGCTGCTTTACATACCGGTATCAAGATGGCTAAAGGTGATTTTGTAATCATTCAGGATGCCGATCTTGAATATGATCCACAAGAATACAATATCCTCTTACAACCAATTATGGATGATTTTGCAGATGTCGTCTATGGCTCCCGCTTTATTGGTGGCAAACCTCATCGAATTCTATTCTTTTGGCATTCCATTGGGAATCGTTGGTTAACTGGTTTGTCCAATATGTTTACCAATTTGAATTTGACCGATATGGAAACTTGTTATAAGCTTTTCCGTCGAGAACATATCCAAAGTTTGACCCTTCATGAAAATCGCTTTGGTTTTGAACCAGAGGTGACTGCGAAAATATCTCGTATTCCCAATATTCGAATTTATGAAGTCGGTATTTCTTATTACGGTCGAACCTATGAAGAAGGTAAAAAAATCGGTTGGAAAGATGGTTTTAGTGCCATCTATTGTATTCTAAAATACAATCTTTTCAAATAAGAAATGTCCTAAAAATTACTTTCTAATATTTTCTAAAAGTATATTTAAAATTTGTTCGAACTGATCATCAGGAGTTTAGGGTTTTGATGAAGCATTATAATTGTTGCCTAGCGAGCTAGGTGGTTATTTTGATGGGAAGGCCGGGCCTGTCCCGATAAACTTGTCGCATAGGGGTGAAGCTCAAAATATTTTTCTTTTCCAAAATACTGATAATCATAACCTTATGATTGTATTCAAAATTTCTCGTTATCGTTTTGCCTACGGCGTCTCCCTTTTTTCATTGATAAAAAAGGAAGCAAAAAATCTAGGCA
>CAYTVR010000312.1:0-8420 GCA_964441245.1 uncultured Saprospiraceae bacterium
TATCAGGGAATCACATCCCCGCCTCACAGAGAGATGTACCTTCTATTTTGACTCCGACTACCTTATCCTTAAAAAATTGGAATCCCTCCGAAGCTATCTGGATCAAAATTAGAACGGTAGAATCTTGTAATCTTTATCTCAGTATGAAAATGAAAACGGATACTGAGGTTTTATCTACACGAATTTTAAACCAAAAAAACACCTTTAATCTACTAATCTGTGGAGCTATCACAACTATATTCTTTATAACGCTATTGTTATTTTTTAAATATCGAGAAGACATTTACATTTGGTTTATCATATACTTATTTTCTTCTCTTATCAATCGACTGATTCTAACGTTTCCAAATGACATATTTTACTTGTTTTTCCCTGAAAATCCTAGAGGGTTCATTCTTCTATTTTCTATCGTAGTGACCCTTGTATTTGGGAGTATGTTACAATTTTGGCGATTATATGTAAATTTATTCAATGATCACCCAGCCATCTATCGTTATATCGGTTATATTATCTACATCTTTTTAGCCACAGCTATATTTAACACTTCTGCTAAACACTTCGACCTAGGTTTTGACACTTGGTTTCAGTTTCGGGCATTCATCTATTTAATCATATTTATATCTATAGTTTGTACTTCGGTATATTTAGTAATTAAAGGCTCTATGCTAGCTAGAGTAATAAGTATAGGAATAGGTTCTGTATCTTTATTCACAATTATAGGACTTATCATGATCAATATTAATCAGAAATTAAAAGCTGCTGATTTTACCAATATTGTAGGAATTGGATTTATCTCCGTTATGGTTACTGCAATAATATATCGATTTATAATGGTCAATGATCAAAAAGAAAATATGCTACGAGAGAAGATTACTGCAGAACAACTTAATGCAGAACAACTTGAGAGAATAAATACAGCTTCAAATAAATTTGTTCCCAATGCTTTTCTTAATTTCTTAGGTAGAAAAAACATTCTTAATGCTACACTAGGGGACAGCAAAGAAAAAGAAGTCGCTATACTCTTTTCTGATTTAAGAAATTTCACTAGTATCTCAGAAAACCTAAGTCCCAAAGAAACCTTTAAATATATTTCTAATTTCAATAAAGGCATTGGCCCTATAGTAACCCGTCATAATGGATTTATAAATCAATATCTAGGAGATGGCCTTATGGTTGTTTTTCCTGATGCGCCCCAAGACGCGCTCAATGCCGCTTTAGACATGAAAGCATTTCAGGAACAATATCATAATGCTCAAAAAAACGCTAATAATATAGATACCAATATAGGTATAGGCATACATTATGGAAAAATCATCATGGGAATTATGGGAGATGAAAAAAGACTAGACGCGACCATTATATCTGATACTGTAAATGTAGCCGCTAGGATTGAAGAACAAACTAAAAAATATAGTAGTCCAATACTTTTCAGTAAAACTTTTTATCAAAAACTCAAAAGCACATCTGACTATACCATCAGGTCTTTAGGTCAAACTAAACTAAAAGGAAAAACATCCTCCATCTCCATTTTTCAATGCTTAGACTATTTAGACGATGAGCACCTACAACTGATTAAAAAATATCAAGATATCTTTCATCAAGCTATGAATCAAATAGAAATAGGAAATCACCAAACGGGTGTGGATTTATTGACTAAAATAATTGAGGAAAACCCAACAGATAAATCCAGTGTTGCTCTTCTAAAAATACATCAAGACAAATTATAAAGACCTTTCTAATTTATTCTATTTAGATAAGTCTAATCCCAACAAATATTCTTCAAAAATTCATATTTCCCTCTTAAATTTGCTTAATATTCCTGAATACCTAATAAAAAATAGATTTTATTGTTTTTTCATTGAAATATTTTTTATTTTGACCTTATGAATCTCACAGGAAAACACACGTATCAAGCCAGCCCTCAACAGATCTGGGACATCCTCATGGATACCGAAAAATTAGCCAAAATAACCCCAGGTGTTTCAAGATTAGAATTAACCGGAGAAGATCAATACAATGCTATTTCTGATATCAAAATTGGTCCAGTTAAAGGTAAATTCAAAGGGGACTTATTTTTAGAAGATAAAAATGAGCCTGAGGGTTTTACACTAAGAGTCAAACAACTAAGCAAAATTGGAAATGCAGATGCTACGGTCCATATTCAAATCAATGATCAAGAAGGCGAAGATTGTGAATTAGCTTTTAATGGGAAAGCCAAACTTTCTGGTACCCTCGCTCGAACAGGACAACGCGTATTGACTGGCGTAGCCAATAGTCTGACCAAACAATTTTTTAAGGCTCTAGAAGAGGAAATTAATTCAACAAAAATTACCCTAGTTGAAACATCAGAAGTCGTCGAAAAAATAGAAGAAAAAACGACTACTATTGATGATACATCAAAGCCCAATGAAGTAGAAAATACGGCTTCCACAAGCCAAGGTTTTAGTTTCATGACTTGGCTTAAAAATTTACTCGGAATGAATTAAACTTAAAACTATCTGGTCTTCAAAACCAGTATTTCAATATTTTAATCAACACCAATTTATCCACCTATTTTTTACCAAAATCTCTAATGATGTCAAACGAAATTACAGTAAAAGTAAATGGTAAATCACACTCCAAAGCCGTAGAAAGCAGAGAGCTTCTCGTTCATTTTTTACGAGACGAACTCCACCTGACAGGCACCCATATTGGATGTGACACCAGTAGCTGCGGAGCTTGTACTATCCTCGTCGATGGAGAAGCCGTTAAGTCTTGTACCATGTTAGCCGTACAAGCAGATGGATCAGAAATTACCACCATCGAAGGCTTATCTACTAATGGAGGCTTACATCCTTTGCAAGAAGGATTCAATGAAAAACATGGCTTACAATGCGGTTTTTGTACCCCAGGTATGATCATGACTGCTGCCGACTTTTTAAAATCAAATCCTAATCCTAACGAAGCAGAAATTCGGGAAGCATTGGAAGGTAACTTCTGTCGATGTACAGGTTATCACAATATTGTAAAATCAATTCAGTACGCCGCTGAAAAAATGAACGCTTAGTTTTCACTAACACATCATTAGACTTTAATGCTCATTCGAAGCAATTCGACAAAGTCTATTTCACATCGCTCAAAGAATTAATTTCCTCCCGAAAGCTTTCGGGATCGTTTTTTAGCGAAGGTTGTAAATTCTTAAAAAGAATGTCAAACGAGGTAAAAAAGGAAATCAAACGAGGAATTTAATTTTTGAGCATTACTTAATGTCTAAAAAAAAGAATTATGACTAATTATATAGGAAAGTCGGTCAAGCGTCTCGAAGACAAACGCTTTACGACCGGTAAGGGTCAATACACCGATGATATTGTATTGCCCAATATGACTTATGCATATATTTTGCGTAGTCCTTATGCTCATGCAAAAATCAATAGCATCGATACCAGCGCCGCTGAAAAAATGGATGGAGTCGTTGCAGTATTTACTGGTAAAGATGTAGAAGATATCAATGGAATCCCTTGTGGCTGGCAAGTCAACTTTAAAAATGGGGATACCATGAAAGAACCTAAACATCCTATGCTGGTCAAAGACAAAGCACTCCACGTCGGAGACAACGTCGCTTTGATCATTGCAGAAGATAAACAAACCGCAAGAGATGCAGCAGATTTGATTGATGTAGATTATGAAGAGTTGGATGCTGTCACCAATCCTTTTGAAGCACACAAAGAAGGTGCTGCTCAAGTTCATGGAGAGGCCCCTCGCAATCTTGCTTTTGATTGGGAATTAGGAAATCCAAAAGAAGAAGTCGCCGCAGCTTTAGCAGGTGCTGCTCATGTCACCGAATTAAATCTTGTCAACCAAAGAGTTGCACCAAATGCCATCGAGCCTAGATGTGCCATTGGTCATTTTGATGAAGCGCATAGCCGGTATACCTTATATACGACTTCTCAAAACCCACATTTAACTCGACTATTATTAGCTGCTTTTGTACTCGGTATTCCTGAACATAAAGTAAGGGTAGTCGCACCAGATGTCGGTGGTGGTTTTGGTAGTAAAATTTTCCATTATGCAGAAGAAGCCTTAATGGTGCATTTTTCAAAAGTCATTGGTCGTCCGATCAAATGGAACTCAGATAGAAGTGAAGCTTTTATGTCAGACGCGCATGGAAGAGATCACGTTTCTAACGTAAAAATGGGATTTGATGCAGAAGGAAAAATGGTTGGTTTACAAGTATACACACATGCCAATATGGGCGCGTACTTATCAACTTTTGCTCCAGCGGTCCCCACTTATTTATATGGAACTTTATTACAAGGTTTATACACCACACCAAAAGTAAATGTTGATGTCAATGCTGTCTTTACACATACCAATGCTGTCGATGCTTATCGCGGAGCGGGTCGTCCAGAAGCAACTTTCTTACTCGAAAGATTGGTAGATACCGCAGCGATGGAAATGAATATGAGTCCAGTTGAGCTGCGGCTAAAAAACTTCATTCCGCCATTCGATGGTGTCGAACAAGAAGGTTATCAAACGCAAGTAGCGCTTCAATACGATAGTGGAAATTATGAAGGTGTTTTGAAAAAGGCAATGCAGATGGTAGACTATGATGCCTTTAGAAAAGAACAAGCCGCAGCACAAGGAAGTGGCAAAATATTAGGTATCGGTTTCTCTACTTATATTGAAGCTTGTGGAATTGCTCCATCTGCTGTCGTCGGTGCCTTAGGTGCTAGAGCAGGTTTATTTGAGTCCGCACAAGTCACCGTTCAGCCCACTGGAAAAGTTTCGGTCTATACCGGTTCTCATTCACATGGACAAGGTCATGAAACAACTTTCGCTCAAGTGGTTGCAGATAAACTAGGTGTAGATATTGGTGATATCGAAATCATTCATGGAGACTCTGATCGTGTGGCTTTCGGAATGGGAACTTATGGCTCTCGTAGTTTGGCCGTTGGGGGAAGTGCGATTGTTAAGTCTGTAGAAAAGGTATTGGAAAAAGGCGCAAAGATTGCGGCTCACTTATTAGAAGCATCCGTTGATGATTTAGAATATGCCGGAGGGAAATGGACCGTAAAAGGTTCTGACAAATCCGTTTCTTTTGGTGATGTTTCGCTCACCGCTTATGTCCCTCATAATTATCCTGAAGGATTGGAGCCGGGTTTAGATTTCTCTAGTTTTTATGATCCTGCTAATTTCACTTATCCATTCGGTGCTTACATTGCCATCGTTGAAGTAGATAAAGAAACAGGTAAAGTCGACTTAAAACGTTTCGTTGCAGTCGATGATGTTGGAAACGTCATTAACCCTATGATCGTTGATGGACAAATCCACGGAGGTTTGGCTCAAGGAATTGGACAAGCCTTATTTGAAGGAGTGCAATATGATGAAAATGGTCAGATCATTAATGCGAGCTATATGGATTATTGTATGCCACGAGCAGATGATTTCCCATCATTCGAAGTAGATCGACAAGTCACTCCTTGTCCACATAACCCATTGGGTGTAAAAGGAGCAGGTGAAGCTGGTTGTATCGGTTCTACTCCTGCGATTGTTAATGCTGTTGTAGATGCATTATGGCAAGCAGGTCACAAGGTCAAAGACATTCAAATGCCACTGACTCCTGAACGTGTTTGGACTGCGATGCAGGGCTAAGTATTTATCAAATTTTTATTGAATTAAAAAAAATTAAAAAAATGATTCCAACTTCATTTGAATATAAAAAAGCGAGTTCTGTTGAAGAAGCTATTGCGATGCTCAATGACGACTCCAAAATATTGGCTGGTGGACATAGTTTGATTCCAGCCATGAAGCTACGACTCAATCAACCTGACACTTTGATTGACATTACCAAAATTCCTGGTCTTCGATCTATCACAGATGGTGGCGACCATATCATTATTGGTGCGAATTCGACTCATCATGATATTGTTCATTCTGATTTAGTAAAATCTAGCGCCGCTATTCTAAGCCAAGGAGGTGACATGATCGGAGATCGACAGATCCGAAATAAAGGAACCCTTGGTGGAAGTATTGCTCATGCAGATCCTGCCGCTGATTGGCCAGCTATGTTGATCGCTTGTGATGCCACTATTCGAGTACAAGGTGCAGGCGGACAAAGAGATATTTCAGCCAATGATTTCTTTACTGGTTTCTTCGAAACAGCTTTGAACGAAGGTGAAATGATCACAGCAGTTCACATTCCTAAACAAGGTACTAACGTGCGTGGTTATTACGCGAAATTTCCTCAACCTGCTTCTCGATTTGCGATTGTAGGTTGTGCGGTTGTTGTAGAATTTGATGGCAATCGATGTAAAAAAGTCAACGTAGCTTACAACGGTGTCATTGATCATGCTTATCGAGATGGAGCCGTTCAACATGGTTTAGAAGGCAGAGAATACAATGCCGAAAATGTTGCGTCTTCTGCTAATCTAGCTGGAGAACATGGTGACATTTTAAGCGATCCTTATGCTTCTGAAAAGTATCGAAAACATTTGGCGAAAGTCTATACTAAACGAGCCTTGATGGCCATCGATAATCGATCAGATGACTTAACCAAAATTGAAGGAATCGGACCAAAGATCGCTGAATTACTCAACAATGGTGGCATTCAAAATTTTGGTCAATTAGCCAATACTTCTGTTGATGCAATCAAAGCGATATTGGTAGCCGCAGGCGGAATGTATGCTTCAAAAAATCCTGGCACCTGGCCAGCTCAATCAAAAATGGCAGCCAACGGCCAATGGGATGAATTGAAAAAGTGGCAAGATGAGTTAGATGGAGGCGTGTGATCTAAATCATCTTGAGTAAAATAAAATCCACGATTGGTTAGTGCTAATCGTGGATTTTTATTTGGTGTTGTTGTGTTGTGGTTTTTTGGTGTGCTAGTAGGTTCCTCTCGGATATTTTTTCCAAAAAAAAGGTTTGTCACCAAACTCTTTAATCCAAAACACAACAACACCAAAAAACCACAACACTAAAATAAAAACACTTACCTTACGTTTGTACTACACAAACACACATACAAATGAAACAAGCCATAGTCGTCATACATGGAATTGGTGAGCAACACCCCATGAATACTTTACGAGGATTTATCAATACAATCGTCAGTGAAGTTCCCGATGAAAAAAAGCCTCAAATTTGGTACAAACCAAATAACTCTACAGAATTGCTTGATCAACGTCGAGTAGCCATGAGTTCATCCAACGGTCGACCTTCTACTGATTTTTATGAATTTTATTGGGCACATCATGTAAGTGATACCAAGGTCATGCATGTACTTTGGTGGGTATTTAGTTTGCTCTTTTCTAATCCATTTCGATTTCCAAAATCGATATTATTTATTTGGTTTCTATTATGGGCATTATTGATTTTATTTTTAAGTGGAATCATTACTGGATTTTTCCCACAACTCGTTTTGTTTCCTGAACTACAAGCAGGAAATTTGATGCTTTCAGGACTCTCTGTTTTTATTTATTCTATCGTAAGATATTTTCTAATCAGCTATTTAGGAGACGCTGCGCGTTATTTTAGTGGAAATCCAGAACATGTAAAAATGCGAAATGAGGTCCTTCAAGATGGTATTCAATTCATCAAAGGATTAAACGATAATGGAAAATATGATCGAATCATTATTGTCGGACACAGTCTCGGAAGTGTCATTGCCTATGATATTTTAAAACACCTCTGGACCGATTATAATAATAAGTATGAACATTTAGGTGAACTGAATAAAGGGCCTCTAAATAAAATTGAAAAGAAGATCAATGAGTGGAAAGAAGATAGCGAAAAAACGGATATTGAAGAATATCAAAAACTACAAGAAGAATTGTGGATTCAGCAACGAAATTACGGCAATGCTTGGATCATCACAGATTTAATCACCATTGGCAGTCCTTTGACGCATGCTCCTTTTTTATTAGCCAATAGCAAAGCGGAATTGGCAGTCAGAAAAAATGATCGAGAATTTCCAACTTGTCCTCCAGTTACGGAAAACGAAAAAATTCATTTTTACAACTATACTAAAAAGTTTGAAGGCGAATCACCTTACTTTTTACACCATGCTGCTCTTTTTGCAATCACTCGTTGGACCAACATGTATTTCCCCGGCGATGTAGTTGGTGGTCCTTTACGACAAACATTTGGTTATGGCATCAGAGATGTGAAAGTCACGCTTCCATTTCGGTTAACGGCTAGAACACCTTTATCGCATACCAAATATTGGGATACCCGACCTTTTAGTGATCGAAAAGATACCTTAGCGGAAAATAGTTCTATCAAACAATTACTAGCAGCTTTACGTCTGGATAGTAAGGAGATGCTGAGAAAAATTATTAAAATAAAAGAGGTGGAGGAAGAAGAAATATAATGCTGATCAAGTAGGGAGATAAAAAAAGCCCGATTAGGCGTCGGGCTTAGGAAACGAATCTTACAATTTTTTA
>CAYTVR010000313.1:0-8355 GCA_964441245.1 uncultured Saprospiraceae bacterium
TTCTTTAAGTGACCTGATCAACGAAGGAAATGTTGGCTTGATGAAAGCGGCTAAACGATTTGATGAGACCAAAGGATTCAAATTTATTTCTTATGCTGTATGGTGGATTCGTCAATCCATTTTACAAGCAATTGTTGAATATTCTAGAATTGTACGATTACCGCTAAATAAGGTGGGATCTTACAATAAAGTCAATGAAGCATTTTTAAATTTTGTTCAAGAATTTGAACGGGAACCAACCAACGAAGAATTGGCAGAATTACTTGAAATGACACCCAAAGAAATCAACAACATGTTGAAAGGAAATGGACGTCATCTTTCTTTTGATGCACCAATCAGTGGTGAGGATGGAGATTCTACGATGTTGGATGTAGTGTCTAGTGGTGATGAAACATCTAACCCTGATAACAACTTGATGGAACAGTCGTTGAAAGAAGAAGTGCAACAAGGTTTATCGATCCTTTCGCCAAGAGAAGTTGAGGTCTTGTCTTCTTACTACGGTTTGAACGGCTACAAATCGCTTACTTTAGAAGAAATTGGAGAACTATATGGCTTGACTAGAGAGCGTGTTCGACAAATTAAAGAAAGAGCTATCCGCAGATTGCGTAAATCCTATAATCGAAACAATTTAAAGTCTTATCTGGGATAGACTTATTGAATTGTCTACTTTGAATTTTTTGGTATCAATCAAACTTTGAAGTATAAACTAAAATCCACTTTCTAAATCATTTAGAAAGTGGATTTTTTTGTGATATGTGGGAATTATTCTTTTTAAGAATAATAATTAAACCAATTCGTCGACAAATTTGTAGCTAATGAGCTGTTTTACTTATTATGAAACTTTCATAGAGTAGTGTATATTAGTTCTCGATACATATAATAAGAGTAAAAAATATGAAACAGTATACTTTTCTTTATTTAATGCTATTCCTCTTCTTGCTATTAACATGCAAAAATGAAAACTCAACCGATAATGATAATATGAAGGAGGTTATTGTCGAAGAACCTAGCTTAAATGATGGCCCTACAGAACTGACCGTTAATTTGGATCAATTGCGTTTGCGAGACCAACCTGGGGAAAAAGGATTGGAAGTGGCCAAATTATTAAATGGAACTAAACTGATTGATTTAGGAGAAGTAAGCGATTTTTCCACGAAAGTGAAATTACGAGGCGTACAGTACAATGAACCTTGGATAAAAGTCAAAACAGTTGAAGGACAAGAAGGTTGGGTCTACGCTGGTGGAGTAAGTTTTGATTTAAAAAATCCGACAGCTTTATCTAAACAGCTACAAGAAAAAAGATTGCAAGCGATGTTTGGAAATACTTTGACCAAAAGAATGCAGAACTATGCGAGTCATTATGAAAATGTAAAAAGTAGTCAAGGATTTCAACAACTTTATCAAGAAGGAATGGCATTGCGAGATACTCTGGTGCAATTGTTAGAAAAAAAAGTATCAATAGAAGATCCTCGATATATGCCTGATTTATTTTGGTTAGAAAATATGATGCCCGGATATGAATCAGCGATTGTTGCGGAAGGAACAGTATATTATTTGTTTCGAAACTATAAAGAAATGATGGCTAAAACAGCGACAACTCAAGGTAAAGAAGATGATGACTTTACGCAATTGTGTTTGGCGGTACATCAGACTGATAGTATAGAATATTTTTTTAAAAGTTGGTTTATGCAGACTTGGGATTATGGAGGGAGTAGCTTGTTAGGGAAAGGTATCCATCATCGTTTGTTGACACAGATGGATGGTTTGCTAAAAAAGAGTCCGCTTTTTAAAAATGAAATATTAGCATTAAAAGAGGAAATCATGAAGGACATTACGGAACACTATGTGGAGTATTGGGAATCTAAAAAAGATATTTTAAAAGAGATGGATGCGATCATTCAATCTGATTTTGATTTATTGAACAATGCGGAAAAATTGTCTTTAGAGACTAGAAGGAAAATGTTTGAAAATTACAAAGCGAATAAAATAAAATTAAACCAAAGAGCAGGTTAGAATCATCACTTTTTCAAAAAACTAAAAACTAAAATGATCATACTCTTTTTTCTACTTATTATTTTGGCCACTGTCGGATTGATGTATCTTTTATTTCAATTGTTGGTCAATGTGCATCCTAGCAAGAATCGCATTCTGGCTGATTTGCATAATATGAAAGGTGAAATTGCTCCTTGGGTGGATGAACTGATACCATGGAAAAAAGAAGAGTTGGAATTATTGTCTTTAAATCAAGTCAGAAAAACAATCAAAAAAGGAATTGTAACAACAGTCAAAGGCGTGTTTACTTCCATTTATGATGAGCCAATGATTGCTTATACTTATCGCCAATATCGTTCGGCAAAGAAAAATGCTATTCTTTATGCTCGAACGGCCCATCGAAAGTTTGTATACCGAATGGAAGGGGAGGAGACCATCATCAGCATTGACAATCAAGTGATCGGAACCATTAATGCTAATGGACAATTGATAGCAGGAAATGGTCGACAACTATTGGCTCAAATTCAACGAAATGTCGATGAACTTACCTTACCTGTTTTGATCAATGGAAAAGAAGTCGCAGGATTACTTCGAACGGATCAGACAAACCCTTCTGTCAATACTCGAGCTTTTGAATTTACTACAGACATGGAAAAAAGGGAAGAAGCCTTGATGCTTTCACTGGCTATTTTAGAAATGGCGAAAAAGGAAATTGATTAGTAAAGAAGAGGAGGAAAGGGAATATCTAGTAATCAATATCCAATCTTAGTTCAAAATAACTTTAGGGTAAAAACGTTAAATAAAATACAAAATGAAGCCTTATGTGTATCTTCAAACAACTAGGCTACGTCTTAAAAATAAAATCTAATTATGAAAAAAATACTTTTTACATTAGTTCTAAGCTTTACGCTTTTTCAAGTAAGTTTCGCTCAAAATCAAGAACAAGATTTATCGCAAGGTCTAAAAGAAATGTCCATCGAAATGAATAAAGCGATGGAAGAAATGCAAAAATTACTGGGCAATTCACAGTTTTTGGTCGATACCTTGTTGCTGAAAGGGCTAGAACCTTTAGCTAATTCGCAAAGTCCCTTATTGAATATGCAAACGGATAGCTTGGATTTTAACGGGATGATTGATCTGATGCAGGATCAACTGAATCAACTGAGTGAAGAAGATTGGAGCGAAATCAATAAAATGATGGAGCAATTTGGACAGTTGATGCCTATGCCTGATGGCAAAAAAAGTAACCCATCTCAGAAAAAAGACAAAAAAGGACGAAAAATCCAGTCGCTTTAAGGAGTATTCGTCTTTATGTTCTTAGGCCAATTGGTCGAAAAGCCGGAAATTATCGTATAATTTTCGGCTTTTTTAATGGGATAAAACTCCTTTAATACAATAAATCAAAAGTTGAGGATAGTGCTAAAAAGAAATTTTAGATAGCACTAAATCGCAATATTTTCCGGTAGCGGGCTATTCAAAATTCAATCATTCTCCCATTCAAAATGATCATCAGAGAAATATTGAAAACATTGAATAACTTTTAACATAGTGTATTTACAGATGACTTACTTACCTCTGGATTCGCCATTCTTTTTCATCCTGTGTAAAAAACACATATAATTTTGATCACTTACTTAATAATTTGTAGATTTGCCAAGGCAACGATCAACATTTTGCTAATTTCCTTGTTTTAAGTTTAATGTTTTAGGAGATTTGAATCTAAATGTTGGAAGTTTGCGTAAAACAAAAGGAATACCTAAATAAAAACAATATTTATGAGTGTTAGAGATTATGCTAGAGTGATCATTTACAGAATAAATAAAAAAGGCTTAGAGATTTTTTTAGTGAATAACCAAGAAGCAGGCTGGCAAGTTCCTCAAGGAACTTTGAACGAATGTCGAAGTTGTGAGCTCTCTGATAACGAACAAGTCATTGAGTTGGATCCAGTAGAAAATGATGGTTTGGAAAGAGCTTATGCGATAGAAGGCGATTGGCACGAGATTCCATCTATTCGAGGTGTGATCAAAGACGATGTTCGAATCGTCAAAAATCACATCAAACAAAAATTTCCTGAATTAGAACAAGGAACTTACTTTGCTGTAAAAGAAGCCGTCAAAAAAGTAATGCCAGAGGAGTATGCTTTATTGAAAGAATTAAAAGATGTTTTGCTAGAAAAAAATCAAGCGAAATATATCTAGAAAAATATAACCATGAATGGTCTGTTGTGGACTATTTTATGTAAATAAAAAAATCAGAAAATGCCAAGCAATTTCTGATTTTTTTTGGTTGGTGTTCATTTTTTCCAAATAAATTTGAAGTGCCATTATTCGATCAAAGCACCAGTTTGAACATTCCAAAGGTCTGCGTAAATTCCTTTCTTTGCGATCAATTCTTGATGGGTTCCTGCTTCGGTCAAACGACCATCTTCCAAAACAATAATTTTATCTGCTCGACGAATCGTCGATAATCGATGTGCAATAATGATCGCTGTTTTACCAATAGTGAGTTGATTTAAATTTTCCTGAATCGCTCTTTCCGTTTCCGTGTCAACGGCACTCGTTGCTTCATCCAAAATAAGAATGGGGGCGTTTTTAAGAATGGCTCTAGAAATACTCAAGCGTTGACGTTGTCCTCCAGAAAGTTTGATGCCACGTTCGCCGACAATAGTGTCGTATGCATCAGGAAGACTGACAATAAAATCATGTAACTGAGCTTTAATCGCAGCTGTTTTGATTTGTTCTAAACTTGCGTTCTCCTGTCCATAAGCAATGTTTTCTTGAATGGAACCATGAAAAAGATAAACCTCTTGACTGACCAAGGCAATATTTTTCCGTAAGGTCGCCAAATCAAGATCACGGATATCTATCCCATCAATTTTTATATTCCCTCCAGTGACATCATAGAGTCGTAAAAGAAGTTTGATCAAGGTTGTTTTTCCTGCGCCTGTCGGTCCGGCAATACCAATCGTTTGACCAGCCGATATTTTTAAATCGAGTTTTTGAAGAATGGGTACCTCTTTTTTATAATGAAAGCCAATTTGATTTAAATCAATAGCTCCTTTTATGATGGAAGGTTTTTGTGCCTGCGCTTTATTTTTGATTTTTGAGCTGGCATCTGTCAAAGTAAAAACTCGTCGTGAAGCAGCCCGTGCTCTTTCGTATTCATCAAAGACAACTCCTAATCGAGTGATCGGCCACAAGAGTCTTTGTATCATCATGGCAAAAAAAGCTAAAGATCCTATCGTGAAATTCGGATCGCCTTGGATCACTTTGTTACAAGCTAATAACAAGACAGTTGCCAATCCTGCTGCGATAATCATTCGGATCAAAGGAACATAAGATGCACTTAACTGGATGGCCTTAAAATTGGAATCTCGATATTGTAAAGAAACATCTTCCACTCTTTGTTGTTCGTATTTTTCGGCTGTAAAACTTTTGATGACCATCATGCCAGAGATATTATTTTCCAGGCGAGTACCGAGTTTACCTACGTTTTTACGAACTTGACGATAGTGCGGAGCTACTTTTTTTTGATAATAAAAACTTCCTAAAATGATAAAGGGAATGGGGAGCATACTGATGAGTCCGAGTGTTGGATCTACCACAATCAAGGACCAACCGGCCATAATCACCAAGGCAATCAATTGTACAATATCATTAAAACTATTGTTGAGAAAACGTTCTAATTGATTGATGTCATCATTGAGGATGGCCATTAGATTGCCTGTTCGTTGATCTTCAAAATAAGCAATTTCTCGTCCTTGCATTTTGTCATAAGCTTCCATCCGAAGGTCGTGTTGTACACGTTGAGCTAAACGCATAAAACCCAATTTGTATAACCATTCAGTAAAACTTTCAAATCCAAAAATGACAAAAATAAGTATGGCTAAAAAAGAGACTCCTGGCCAGAGTTCGTTGATGCCTAGAAAGTCATTTAACCAATTGGGGGCTTGGCCGCTTACGGTATCAATCATCCAAGCGGTTAGGATGGGAGGCATCAAATCAAAGGCCTTGTGTATGATACTTGAACTTATCGAAAACCAAAGATTTGACTGATAGTTTTTGAGGTAATTGAAAAGTCGATTCATTGGGTTTTTCAAATCGGAAGAAGAGGCGTCTTTCATAAAGGCAAATATACTAACATTGTTTATTTAAGGAGCAATGTTCTCCTTTGAAGGCTAAAAAAATATTTATTCAGATGCGTTGCGATTCTGATTGGCAAATTCAAATTGAATACTATTACAAAAAGCGACATAATCCTTAATCGCATCTTGAGATTTATTGAGATTACGGAGGAATTTTTTTCTATCTGTTTGGTCTAGCTTAGCGCTAAATAAAGAATCCCGCATGGTCTGTTGAAAAAAGGCAAAAGTGTTCAGGTGTTCCTCAATGGCTTGATCGATTGTTTCTTGTTTAGGACGCGTTAAGTTTCTTTTAGCTGTGCGATAATAAGAAGGAATACTTTGCATTTTTTTGTTGATGGTGAACAAACGTTTTTTTAAAGGAGCATGCTGACTTTGCAGTAAATATCGAAAAGGACCTTGAACGTTGTAAAAAGTAGCGTCAGAGTTGAAGTTGTTTTTTTTTGAAATTTGTTGAATGATCGCTTGTAATTGCTCTTGATGATCCAATAAGCTTTCTTGCGATTCTAGGGAAAGTTGATCTTTTTTGATTGCAGAAAGACTATCTAAATATTGTTGGCAAAATAAAAGATCATCTGCTAGTTTGGTCTCACTTGGAATGACGAGAATATGATCATATTCATGGTGATTGACCGAACTTGCCCAATCTGGAAATTGTAAATAACGAGCTTCTGTATATCGTTCTGTTAATGATTGAAAGCGAGTTTCCTCAGATATTTGATTACACGAGAAAAGAATAAGAAACGGAAAGAAAAAAAGAATGCGATTGGTGTTGAGGTTCATTTTGTAAGGTATAAAAAGATGTATGTGGTGGATGTTCTACAAGGCTAAAATACAGGCTTCTCGGATTTTCCATATTTCTGTTAAGGAAAAAGGAAGAGTATTTTCTTTCAACCATTTTTGTAAAAAAAATTGATGTTGGTCTAGTTTAAAAGCGGTGATTTGATCAGGGCGTATGGATATTTCTTCTAATAAAACATCAAAAGGAGAGTCTTCCGATTGGACAACTTTGGTATAGTCAAATCGGACTCCATTCCACCTCAAATAGTTGTGAGCTTCTGGTATATAATCTAATCCATGTTGAGTTAAAATTTTTCCAACTCCGGGAGTATTGCTTTCCTTCATTTCATAAATACCTAAAATCAGTTCAATATCCGTCAACTCATGATCAATCGCCAACTGAGCTAGCGCAGCATGTTTGGTGCTACAAGTTCCTTTATTTTCGGTGAAAACGAGGCCTAAATTTTCTTTATTGCTATTTCGTCCATAGGGAATGGTATGTATTTTAGATAGCGCCTGATGAAAAGTTTGACAACCTACTTGCAAGGCAGATTGAGCAAGCAGAGTAGTGGCTTTGATATTAAAATTGGGTAGTTTGGTCATTAATGGTTCTATGGATTTAAGTTGGTTCTATTGTATGTTTTCAAAGTGAAATGATATTTACTACAAACTAACAAGTCTAATTTAATCAAATTATAGGAAATTGATTTAAAGTCTTTTATTTTTGCGACAAATAATTTTATGCCTCTTTCGAGGAATTTTGAACATGAGATAAATAATGTACTATGATTTCCATTGAAGATCGAGCAGTGATCGAAACCAATTATACTTTTCCAGGGCAAACCAAATTCTATAAAGGAAAGGTAAGAGATGTCTATACCATTGGAGAGCGATTAGCTATGGTAGCTTCTGATCGAATTTCAGCATTTGATCATGTTTTGCCTCGACCGATTCCATATAAGGGCCAAGTGCTCAATCAGATTGCAGCACATTTTTTAGCAGCGACTAAAGACATTGTACCGAATTGGGTATTGGCTCATCCAGATCCAAATGTTACCGTTGGCGTAGCTTGTGATCCTTTTAAAGTAGAAATGGTGATACGTGGCTATGTAACGGGACATGCTGCTCGGACTTATACTTCTGGATTGAGAACCTTATGTGGCGTAGCGATGCCTGATGGACTGAAAGTCAATGATGCTTTTCCGCAAGCGATCATCACACCAACCACCAAAGCTGCATTCGGCCACGATGAAGACATTTCGCGAGAAGCGATATTGGAACAAGGCATCGTATCGGAGGAAGATTATGTTCAATTAGAAAAGTATACCCGAGCATTGTTTGAAAGAGGTACCCGAATGGCGGCAGAGCGTGGGTTGATTTTAGTGGATACAAAATACGAATTTGGTAAAAAGGATGGACAAATTTATTTGATTGATGAAATC
>CAYTVR010000314.1:0-8326 GCA_964441245.1 uncultured Saprospiraceae bacterium
GCTCAATGCTGGAGAGTGACGCTTTAAATTACAATTACAAATAGAATTTAAAGAGTAAATCATATCAAAGCCTGCCACCCAAGTTAAAACAGCCAAACCATACAAGACTGGAATCCAATCAAAATGCCCAACCACTGCCAAATAAGCTCCCACAGGTGCTAAAGCCAAGCCTAAACCTAACACAAAATGGCACAAATAAGTAAAGCGTTTGGTATAACTATAACCTAAAACCACTAATAAGGCCACAGGTGAGAGAAAGAAACAAATGGAATTAATAAACCACGTCGTAGCTATAAATAGTAGACAATTAAAAATTACAAACAATAGAGCCGATTGGGGAGAAATGACACCAGCGGGAATCTCTCGTGTTGCTGTTCGAGGATTTTTGAGATCAATATCTCTATCCAAATATCGATTAAAGGCCATAGCGGCACTTCGTGCAAAAACCATACATAACAAAACCAAAGCAAACAATTTCCAATTCATCCACTCTCCTACTTCTTGGAAGCCCATAAACAAGCCTAGCATAGCAAAAGGTAAGGCGAAGATGGTATGACTAAATTTTACAAGAGAGAGATAATTTTTCATTCGCTTAGGTTACTTTATTTGGCGAAAGCCTAAAACTGTAAGGCCTAATAATAAAAAAAGCCTGCGCAATAATTGTTCATTATTTGCACAGGCTTTTTATGCTAAGCTATCAGAAATTACTGAGCTGCAGGAGCAGCAGCACCTTCTGGAGCAACCACCTCTCCAGTTAAAGAGATAACTGTTTGAGGAGGATTCGTGTTAGCAGTAATAGTAACTTTTTGGTTACGCTTACCTTTCTTATTTTTTGAGTTGAATTCAACTGTGATTTCACCAGTGTCACCAGGAGCGATAGGCGCTGTAGGCTTACTAGGTACAGTACATCCACAACTTCCTTTTGCATCAGAAATGATTAAAGGCTCATTTCCAGTGTTAGTAAATTTGTAAATGTGAGAAACTTTTTCTCCATCTTCAACAACACCGAAATCAAATGTTGATTCAGCGAATTCCATTGCGGTAGTTGGACCAGCAGGTACTGCTGGAGCAGCAGGGGTAGCTGGAGTAACTGCTGGGTTAGCAGCAGGTGCAGTTGGGCTATTAACAGCGACTCTCTGACGTGCGGCATCTCTTGCACTATCATTAGATCCACCAAAAAGGCCACCTGTAAAGAGGTTAACCAATAGTAGGACTGCAATCAAACCTAACAAACCAATTTGAATTTGTTTTGACTTTTCCATTAGTTCAAATAATTTTTAAGAATTACGAAAATTTGTTGCGCCTCAAAATTAACGGAATTTTTTTAGAAATCCATTATTTAATGAGATCATAATCATAGTTTTACGGAAGTATAACGCGAGACATATGTCTTTTGTTTCGAGAAAGAATCTGCTTCGATCCACTATGCACCTACAAAAATAAGAGGGTTTGGTGGATTCCCATGTTAATAGCTTGTTAACCAATAAAAATAACTGTATTCAGTTACTTTTTGAGTCTATTTGTGGTCAATACCTAAGAATTCAACTTTTTTTTGCCATTCAACTTTTTTTCAAAGGCTTCCAATGGCAAAGCATTGATACATTGAGCTGCTTCCAATCCTCCTTTTCGAGCAGCCAAGGTCCCAAAATGAATATCATGAATTCCTTCTTTGCTATGGGCATCGGGATTAATTGAAATCATGACGCCTTTCTCCACGGCATACGGAATCCACGTCCAATCTAAATCCAAACGATAAGGATTCGCGTTGAGCTCGATGATGACACCATGGGCAGCACAGGCATCGATTACTTTTTTGTGATCGATAGGGTAACCTTCTCTCGAAAGCAATAATCGACCAGTCGGATGACCCAGCATGGTGGTGTAAGGATTTTCGATGGCCGTAATCAATCGTTTGGTAGCTTTGGCTTCATCCATTTTTAAATTGGAATGAACGGAGGCGATGATAAAATCAAACTGTCGCAAAATATCTTCCTCATAATCGAGCGATCCATCATTGAGAATGTCTGATTCAATTCCTTTGAAAATTTTAAACGGAGCTAGGTCTTTATTCAATTGATCTATTTCTTCCCATTGCTCAAAGAGTCTTTCTGATTTTAGACCGCCTGCATAAAATGCGGATTTAGAATGATCAGTAATTCCAATATATTCATAACCTTTGGCCTTTGCATATTCGGCCATTTCCTTCAAGCTATTAATTCCATCACTATAGGTGGTGTGACTATGGATCACTCCTTTCACTTCCGTCTCTTCTATCAGCGTAGGTACTTTTTTCGCTTTCGCTAAATGAATCCAATGTTCTTCTTCGCGCAACTCCGCTGGAATAAAATCTATTTCCGCTTTTTGGAAAACTTCTTCCTCACTTTTCATTTGACGAAAGTCATCTGCTTTTGCTTCTTTGAGAAAAGCTTTCATAAATTCATCGGTTGCTGTGTATCTGAATAATTTAGAGCCCCACTCTTCACTTTCGCATGAATAGATTCGAATATTAACTTCATTAGCTGTTTTCCCTAACAAGGTATTTCCATCCTCACTTACAAAAAACAAATGCTCTTCATCAAATACTTTTTTCAATTCTTGTATAGAGGCATCAGACAAAAATTCTACTTTTCTAACAATAGGACTACGTCGACGGATCTCCCCTACTATTTCGACTTGACTTCCTTTCAACTTTTCTTGCAACAAGGTGTTTACGTTAAGTGCTTCTGACTCCAATGCGGCGTAATGATACTTACCTTGGGATTGTTGAAAGTAGATCAATTTCTGTTTTAAATCCTGTTGTGTTTTTTGGCCAAATCCTTTGAGTTCTACCAGTCGATTTTCATTGCAGGCGTATAACAATTCACCTACTGTTTCTACACCCAAATCTTTCCAGATTACTTTTATTTTCTTTGGACCAAATCCTTTGATTTCCAACATTTGTTGAATGCCAATGGGGGTTTGATCTGCATATTTTTTATACGTTTCTAAATCGCCCGTTTCCAATAACTCTTTCACCTTATTACTGATTGTTTTTCCAACGCCTTTTATTTTACCCATTTCTTCTGCTGACATTTCGGTCAGTGGAACTTGGAGTTTTCTCAATTGAATATAGGCATTGGAATACGAACGAATCTTAAACGGATTTTCATTATGCAGCTCCATGATTTTGGCGAGGCTATTGAATTTTCTAGCTATTTCTTTATTGGTCATGATTTTATCTTATGAAGAGTGATCGGATGATCTTGTGGGATCGTTTTCTCGATGTTTTAAATTATTCTACGCAAATGTAAAAAGCTCTTTCTGGCTTTCGCCAAAAAGAGCTTAGTTTTTTATTTTATTTAGTAATCTCTATTAGACTTGTTACCCTTTAAAATTATAGCCATCTGAAAATGCCTTTTTTCAAAGAGTAACAAGTCTATTGAACTAGTCGTTAGGCCTTACTTGATTTAAACACCATTCTTAGATTAAAGAAGGATAAAATTACGGCTACTGCCAACCATAAATACATCCACACGGATACGGGCACTACAATAAAAATTTCTGCATATTTTTCTAAGTCAGAACTTGGGCCTACATTGAAATCTTGTATGATGTAGATGATGGTCGCAAGGCCTAAAAACATCAGAACCTCTCTACTAAAACTCGTTTTATTAGCAATAAAAATCAACACGCCTGCGAAGACAAATAAGACGACAGTCGTGAAAATAGAATTGAACCAAATGAGTCCAGTAAACACCATCAATACTGCTAAAACATATAACACGATTTCAGACGATTTTTCTTTTTTCGCCCCAAGGTAAAAAAGCAGATTTCCTAAAATAGCACTCCCCAAATACCCGCCCATCAAAATCACAGACCTCATACCACCAACGGTTTCTGTAAATCCACTTCCATCTTGGCTGATCTGAATACGATTCACTCCTCCACCTGTAATCAATGCGCCCAAGGCATGTCCAAATTCATGAAGAAAAGTAACGAGTAAAGTAATCGGATATAGAATTTTAGCACCGATCTCCCCACCAAAATATTTCAATCCCAAATAAATACCAAGGAAAATAAGTATACGAGCTAAGATGTTATCTTTCATGGTTTTAGATTTTTAAGGCAATTAGTGGAGAACTAGATGAGAATTGAATTTTTTTCTATCAATCTCCCTGATTTATGGATGTAGGGCTAAGCATTTAAAAAGAAGGCTTTGACCTCGGTCGCTTCTTCAGGTTTGATTCGTCCACTTAAAATAAGTCGTAACTCTCTTCGACGATTAGCGGATTCAAATAGTTTTTCTTCTTCACTTGTCAATGGAATAACGGGTGGCACTTTTTTGGGTTTTAGGCTTTCATCATTCAAAGCAACAAAAGTAAAATACGCATGATTAGAACGACGGTTATTCCCTCCTTTGATATCTGCCGCAAAGACTTCTACAAAAACTTCTACTGAAGTATTGAAGGCTCTAGTCACTGAAGCTTCTAAAGTGATGACATCACCATTGGCTATAGATTTTTGAAAAGAAACATGATCTACTGATGCGGTTACCACATGTGATTCACAATGTTTGCCAGCACAGATTCCACCTACTATATCCATCCATCGCAACAGATTTCCTCCCATTAAATTACCAAGTGGATTCGTATCATTGGGCATGATCATTTCCGTCATGATGGTCTTGGATTCAACTACTTTCTTTCCTTTCATAAAGATATATTTTTTGGTAAAGTTAGTTTATTTGACGAAAGTCAGAAAAGAAGATTTTGGAAATTTGGAAATCGGATTTCGTAAATTGGTAGGTTCGGATTGGCTTTATTAAGTTTTGTATTTCTTAATTCAGATGATTTGACTAACAAATAGTCTTTGACTAAGTATTGCAAAAAGGATAAGTGCTAAGTGATTTTAAAATGCGATATAAGAGAAAGATTCAGGCTGTTTAAGAATAAGAGGAACCTTCAGATTCCCAAACCCGAAATTGCTATTCCATAAGAATCACCTCCGTACGACGATTGCGAGCTTTGCCTTCGGTAGATCCATTCGAATTTCTTGGCTTCGTTTCTCCATAATAGAAAGTACTGATGCGATCAGCGCTGATGCCTTTACTTATTAGATAGGTCGTAATCGCCGCAGCTCTTTTCTGACTCAAAAGATAATTGTAAGCATCATCTCCTTCATTGTCTGTATGCCCTTCTATGATTATTTTATAACTGTCGTTAAATTTCAAATCAATGATAAGTGCATCCAATCTCGGAAAATAATGAGCTTTTATTTTTGACTTGTTGGTATCAAATTCTATAATTTCTCCTTTTATTTTTCTTGTTTCTTTTGGTGCATCGTCTTTAGGACAACCTTCCAAAGCCGGTATTCCTTTCAAGTATGGACAATGATCATAAATATCAGGAATGCGATCTCCATCAGAATCGGGACATCCAAAAAATTCATCGAGCCCTTTGACATAAACACATTTATCTTCCTTATCTAAAATGCCATCTCCATCACTATCCAACTCATCTTTATCAACAGGACAACCATAATTATTTGGATGACCAGGTATGACTGGACAAGCATCAACATGATCCCAAACTCCATCGCCATCACGGTCGTTGCAGCCTTGGAATTTCAACTCACCAAATACATATGGACAAAGATCATTATCATCATAAACCCCATCGCCATCAAAGTCATTTTCAGGTACTTCCTTTTTATCTATTGGGCAACCCTTGTTAGATTTATGACCTGGTGTATCAGGACATTTATCAGCTCTATCTAAAACGCCATCGCCATCTGAATCGAATAAAGGCTTGGGCGCTGACCGTTTTCTTTTAGGACCTAAATGGAAAATCGCAGAAATTTCCATGGCATTATTCTGACCACTAATTGGTTTTAATTCTGAAATAGAATTGTCATAACTAAACGCAAATGAAATTTTATCTAAATCAATTCCAGCATAAAAGATCAAGGCATCATTTATACGACTTCCTACTCCCAATCGAAGTGTGCTTAACTCACTCAAATCATAAATCAAATCCACGCCAACCAATATCTGCTGTGCCTCTAATTGCCTAGAATACAATAACTTAGGAGCAAGATTTATTTGGGAAGCAATTTGGAAATTTAGAATTCCATAAAGAGAAGTTCGCATTGGATAACTTACATTATCTCCAAAGAAACTTGCTTTTGGTTGATTCACTCGTTGAAAAGTCAACCCAAAATCTCCACTCAATGGCCCATCATTATTGACATTAAATTTCCAATTGAGGCCGACGCCCATATCAGGCAGCCGCATAGATGTGGATTCAAAAGTTTCTAAGTTTCCTAAAGTAGGGTCATAGCCAAAGCCTGGTCTATATTCTGTTTCGAAAATAAAATCTTGTGGATTGAATCGCTGTTGAATAAGTCCTAATTGTACACCAGCCGAAAGGTGATTATTTCCATCGGCCAATTTTTTGTGTAGGGCAAACGAAACTCCGATTTTAGATTGCTTAAGACTAGCTTGACCAGCATGGCTTTGATTTAATAAAAGACCAAAACCAAAAATTCTTTTTTTGACATCGAAAAAAGCGCCATAATCTACATACGGACTATGAATCGATGACCACTGAGATCGGTAGATAGCTCCGACTCTAGAGTTGTCTTCTGAATTACCAGTCAATGCTGGATTTATATGAAGTGGAGCATGATAGAATTGGGAATATTGAGCATCCTGTCCATAGGCAAACATTACCCACAGCATTAATAAGGTGATTGTCAACACCTTGGGTATTTTAAATTTAGGATTATGGATTATATGTTTTTGCTTTCGCCTCATAAAGATGCTTCAATCGAATTTGCAAAATTCTGTCCAGTTGTAAATTTTCATCTTAAAACTGTGACATGACCAGTGAACTGTTGCGAATCCCCATTATCTAATTCCACATTGGCCAAGTAGGTATAATTACCCATTTGAACAATTCTGCCGTTCATCGTTCCATCCCATCCCACTTTATCGGTACCACTTTGGAAAACTAATTCGCCCCATTTGTTACATATATATAGTGTTACTTTTGCTACGGATTCGCCTCTTACTAAAAAGACATCATTGATACCATCGCCATTGGGCGTAAAAGCAGTTGGAATAAATACGCCCGAAACACTAGGAGCTACTCCATCCTTAAAGTTGATGTAGCTTTCCTTGGTCATAGTTTCTTGACATCGTCCAGCATTTACAGTTAGTGAAATAGTATATAACCCAACTGCAGAATATCTATGTCTTGGTAATTCTTCAGTCGAGGTATTTTCAATGCCTGAAGTAGGATCTCCAAAATCCCATAAATAATCTACTGGACTATTTACTTCTGCTATAAAATTGACAATTGGGTTGGCTGTATTAGGCTCTAAATTACTGGCCTTAAAGTCATTTAATAGTTGTGGAAGAAAAGTAACCGTAGTTTCTATTGATCTAACTTTAAATCCATTATCGTCCGTTATTTCAACTTGATAAACACCTGATTCGGAAAGACTTAAATATTGACCCGTTTCTCCTTCTATCGGCCACCCGTCTTTAAACCACTGATTACCAGACTCATAACTAGACTCTAGCTGGCCTTCTTCTCCAAAACAAAACGTCCCTGTTGGGTCGCCTTGATTTCCATCAAATCGAATCAATGGAGTATCAGCAACTTCTGTAACCATCACCTCTACAGGATCGGAAACGCTTGAACACCCGTTGGGATCAACAATCTCCACGGTGTAATTACCTGAACCAAAGACTGAAATTTTTTGTTCGGTTGAACCATTAGACCAGAGATAACTCTCCGCATTACTTGCAATCAGGATAACAGAATCTCCTTCAAAAAATTCGGTATTTCCAACCACCGTAATGGTGGGTTTAAGTGCAGAGGTTATAGTTAATGTTATTTCATTTGAGTTAACAATTTCTCCATCCTCTTCTGCCGAAATTCTTAATGTATTCATGCCTTCCGGCAAATCACTAGCTACGTAAATAGCATTAGCTGAAGTATTTACAATTTGATCATTGACATAAAAATAATAGGTATCATAAGTATCTGGAATAGCTTGAATCTGAAGGGGTTCATTACTACATAAAACTTCTTCATCCGGAAGAATTTGTAAGGTCAAACTATTTCTGCCTAAATCCACGATCTTTCGAACCAAGTGGTTGTAAGCATCTCCAACATAAAATTCTTTTGTGGCTTTTGAGAAAGCAATAGAGGTAGCACCGCTAAATCGGGCATTGGCTCCTTCTCCATCCACAGCACCTGTTGTTTCAGGAGTTCCCACATAAGTGCTTACAATGGGTGACTCAGGTACCGTCACGATATCAATCTTTCTAATCACATTA
>CAYTVR010000315.1:0-8239 GCA_964441245.1 uncultured Saprospiraceae bacterium
GTAAGAATCTCATCTAATATTTCCCCATCTAAAGGTTTATTTCTAAACTCAGAAATAAGACTTGTCTCCTCCGCTCTTTCTTTGTCATATTTGTTCAAAGAAGTGGTCAACATAACAATGATCTTTGAGGGTTCACCCTCACATTCCTCCTGATACTTTTCTAAGAAACCCCATCCGTCTAACCTGGGCATATTGATGTCTAGAAAAATAATATCTGGATTGGGTTTTTCACCATTTTCATTAGCCGTAGTTAAGTAGCTGAGTGCTTCTGCTCCGTCTAATTTCGTAACAACATTATCGCAGCTTATGCCGTGGTCTTCAATAACCATTTGATGAATGAAATTGGTTGCTTCGTCGTCATCAACCAATAAGATGGAGTTCAGTTTCTTTTTCATGTTCAATATGGGTTAGATTTGATTTTTTAATAGTAAAGAAAAAAGTACTTCCTTTGTTTACTTCGGACTCCACCCAGATTTCTCCATCATGGATCTCAACGATTTTTGCGCAATGCGCTAATCCAATCCCAGTTCCTTCAAATTCATCTTTGGAATGAACTCTGTGGAAGATGGAAAAAATCTTATCGAGGTGTTTTGTTTCTATTCCGATGCCATTATCAGCAATGGTAAACAACCAATCCTCTTCTTTTTCCTCAGCGCTAATCGTTATGGTGGGAGCACTATCTTTATGCTTAAATTTTAATGCATTTGAAATCAGGTTTTGAAATAGCAATCTCATCTCTGCTTTTATCCCCATTATCTGTGGCATGTTGCTCCAGTTAATCGTTGCATTTGTAGTGTTGATTTTTAACGATAAGTCATCAGTGATTGTCTTTAACAAAACGTTACAATCAATTTTTACCTTTTCTTTTTTCTTACCAATTATGGAGTACTCCAATAGATCTTTTATCAGATCGCGCATTCTCAAAGTAGCCACATCTAAAAATTTCAACATCGTAATTCCGGAAGCATCTAAGCTGTTGGCGTATTTGGTCTTAAATACATTGACCAAGCTATTGATGGTCCGAACCGGTTCTTGCAAATCGTGTGAGGTAATGTAAGTGATTTGCTCCAGCTCTTTATTTTTTCTATTAATGTCATTGACGGCCTTATTAAGCTGCGCATTTTTTTTGGAGACATCAGCGTTTGCTTTCTGAAGAGAACGTTCAATAGGGACATAAATGAAAATAACCTCGAGGGTAAGAACCAGCAAGGCAATAAAGAACAATAAGTACTCCATTCTGATAATGTACTCCAATTTTTGATCAGCATCTCTTTCTAGTGCCTTTACAACATCATCCATTTTGGGAAGAAAGCTATCTTGATTTTTGGTAATCAAACTCAAGTCAAGGTTGCCATCACCTATAGCTTGAATTTCAGTTCCCATAAACTCAATACTGGCATCCAGTTCTTTTAGTGAAAGTCTTATTTTTAAATTAGGAACGAGTGCAGATCTTTCTGCTGTCCCGGTTACTTGAAGCTCGTAATGCGCAGATCTCCATTGATCATAGAGTTTACGAAGTTGCTCTACAGAGCTATTTTCATGAGAAACTCTATAAAACTCTGTATTAATTCTTTGGCTAAGCATTCGCTGCTTTCCAGCAATATTTATAGCGTTGGCATCATACTTCTTCTGGGCCAACCAATATTGAATAAATACTTGATTGGCAGATAGTATAAAGAAGGTGATAACGATTCCTATAATATATCTAGTGTTCATAAGCTGTTGACTGATAGTTGCTTGAATGCTCTCCTTGCTTGTGCTTGTATATTGTGGGTGGTAACAACTTTTTTACGGAATATCTTAAAGAATGTTGCCTATATTGTGCCTCAAAGAATTTATAAATTAAAACCCCTAAATTATGGCAGCCAAAAAATTAAAAGATTGGTTCGATAAAGAATTAGCTATTATGCTAGCTGATAAGATTACTAAAGTCAATAAAGATTTTAACCGTCGTAGATTTATTCGAGAAGTAGATAAAGAAACCGCAAACTTAGAATTAAAGGACCGAGTAGAATTGATCGCAGATAAACTGTATACTGAATTAGGAGGAAACTATAAGAAAGGCGTTAAAGTATTAATGGGCATAATGGGGGAAGAAAATGAAAATGAAATTGGTATGTTCACAGAATATTACTGGCTGATGCCGGTAGCGAAATACGTAGAGAAATATGGCTTAGATGATTTTGAATTATCGATGAAAGCTATTGTCGAAGTTACAAAACGCAATACCAGTGAATATGCCATCAGACCCTATCTGGAAATAGAAAGAGATAAAACCTTGACAAAGATGAAGGAATGGTCAAAGGATGAAAACTTTCATGTGCGCCGATTAGCCAGTGAAGGACTAAGACCTCGGTTGCCCTGGGCAAAAAAACTCGATGCCTTTATCGAACAACCGAAAAAAATACTCCCCATTTTAAACAACTTAAAAGATGATAAATCCAAGTATGTACAAAAATCAGTAGCCAATTGTATCAACGACATTTTTAAAGACAATCACGATGTTGCTAAAAATTTGATTGAAAAATGGAACGGTAAAAACATCGGCAAAGAAAGAAAATGGATCATAAAACATTCCTTGAGAAAACTGGTTAAGAACAAAGATTCCTGGGCTTTGGAAATGATTGAAAACGTTAAACGATAGCAACCAATAAATGAAAGTTGTTTCAGGTTGATCGCATATACTTAAACAATCACCTCATCCACCTGCTAAAACCATAAAAGGAAGCGATCTTGAATAACAACTATAAGTGTTTTCCGTACAATAATTTATACATTTGTAAATCTAATATAGGTCGAGATGACTTTAACTATACACTATTGTAGTGCATATTTAATTACCTTTAGATGTCTTATTTGTAAAACCTAAAGCCTACGCGCAGAAAACATTCCTATGAAAAAAGAGATACTCCCTAGGATTATTCCAATAGAAGGACTTCAAGGTTCAGCGCTAAAAACGGAGGGTGTTGTGCTCGAATCACATCCTGTTTCTACTTGTGAGAAGGTCAAAGAATTCAGAGGGAACTTAATTGCGAATGTTTCTCATGACTTACGCACCCCTTTACAATCCATCATAGGATTTTCGGAAACTCTGCTGTTGAAAGATGAGGGAATCTCTTCTGAAGACCGTCAGCAGTATTTGAATACCATATTGGCAAGCGCAAATAAGTTGTCCAATATGATAGAACAGTTTTTTGAATATTCGAAAATCGAAGTAAGTGAAATCGCTCCAGATAAAACAACTTTCTCCCCTAAGAAATTAGCAGAAGAACTTTGTCAAAATTATCAACTAATCACTTCAGAAAGGAAGATTGATTTTAGCATTAATTTAGCTAAGGATCTACCGTTTATTTATGGTGATTACCTTATGATCTATCGAGTCTTTCAGAACTTGATCGATAACTCCCTTAAATTTACTCCTGCAAACGGAATGGTTACCGTATACCTAACAAAGCACTCTTCAAAGGAACTTCAAGTACGAATTTCCGATACTGGCCCTGGAATCCCATCTAGTGAATTTGATTCCATTTTCAACAAATTCCAAACGACTAAAGAGACTGCTTATGCCAATGAACAGAATGATGGCTTAGGTCTTGGCCTCGCAATCGTAAAGAAAATTCTCAGTTTGCACGATTCAAAGATATTGGTCAAAAGCGAGCTCGGAGCAGGAACTACCTTTACGTTCTTTTTACCTGCTGTAACCTAAAAGTGAATTCGTTTACAGCTCAGCTGTATAAACGAACTCCCCCATCTTCTTCACCTTCTTCACCTTCTTCACCCTCTTCATCATCTTCTTCTAAAACCTCCATTCTAGATGTCGGATATTGCCTTTGACCGATTATGATCACCAAGCGGATGTTGGTTGATCCGAAGAGGGAGAATGTTAGTATTATCTATTTATCATTCGTTTCACCACCGTTCTCCCCATATTTGGTCACCTTTTAACTTAATTCTTTGAATCCAAAGGCCAGGTTTTCCGTACGAATAGAGTCAAATAAGTGTTTACAAAACATTTCAAAATTCCAAATCACAACCAGATGTTCGCCCAGAATACATCAAGTCTAGTTTTATTAGAACTTCGAAAGTGGTTTCTCCTTTCCTTTTTCTTTATTCCGTGTTTAATTTTTGGGCAAAAGGCACAAATCGAATATTACCCTAGCGGAGAATTTCTTTCCAGTCTAAATCCTTGGAGAATACATCAAGACCAAACAGGTTTTATATGGGTCATGGGGCAAAGTGTGGATCGATACGATGGAAATAATTTTGTCAATATTAAAGACCAAGAATCAACGTGGAATGATTACAATTATCTGGAATATCAAAATCATTTTACTTCAGGCGATTATCTAATTTATAGATCAGATAGCCACTTCTTTTTTCGACAAATCAAAACCGGAATAGTAGATAGCATATATTTTGAAAACCATTTAAATGATGAAGAAATCATCAATGAAAATTTCTTTTTTCACGAAACTGCTAAGGGAGCGTTTTATTTTTTCTTTTTCGAACCGGCTACTCAAAAAACAGCTTTTCTTACCATAGAAGATGGAAAATTGAAAAGGAAATTTTCCAGACCAGATGTAGGGCGTATCAGTGATCCTGATCATAGCCCAATTGATACGGATACTCAAGGCAACTTTTACTACATAAATAAAGAAGCAACTGCTATTATTAAAATAGATCAGGATGGAAATCTTTTACAGAAAACGCCTTTGCCAAATATGAACCGAGAGGTTGGTTTTTTTAAAGTCAGCTCTTCGAACACGCTTTACCTGAAAGGAAATAATCAGATTTATTATTTAAAAGAAAATGCCACAGCAATTGAAATACACCCATTGAATGACTATATTAAATCTCGTCACAAATCTATAAAGATTAATGATTTACTGGAAACCTCTAATAAGGATTTATGGGCTTCTGGTTATAATCGTAGATTATTTTTTTACGAAGAAGCCTCTGGAAAAATAGTAGATTATCAAGATGATCTTTTGAAATTGATTCCTCATAGGGTTTCACTAAATCAGTTATTGCAGGATCAGACGGGGGTGATTTGGGTCAAAATTCAACAACTTGGAATCCTTAAGATAGTTCCTCAGCAATCTTTTTTTGAGACTTACTTCACCGAACCCGATTGTGATGGATTCTGTAGTTTCAGAGGAATGGTGGAAAATGAAGAAGGACAGATTTTTGCGAGTTTTTATCATGGAATTTACCAACTTGACCCCCAAACCAAAACCACAGAAAAACTTGTTCCATCCCTTGAAAAATATGGGCCTTTCGGCTTAGGCTATGACAAAGGGCACTTACTATTGAATAGTGGCCGCCGTTTCAATATCTCCAAAAGAAAAATAGATGAACAGTCTTCCTTGTTCCCAAAATATAATTCAGACGATGGGCCAATGACTCAAGATGATGATGGGAATTGGTGGAATGGACAAGAAGAATATCTTTGGTTTTTTAATACTAAAAATAAGATTCCAAAATGGGAAAAAAAGATTCGAATACCTATAGCGGAAGGGCATACTTATAGTATTCATTTTGGGAAAACCAGTAAGCGTATTTGGATTGCCAACGAGAGTCACTTGTTTTGTTATGACCCTTCTAACAATACAATTGCTAAATACTTTTCTATAGATGATGATGAAATGATTCATACTATTTATGAAGATGAAAAAAGAAATCTATGGCTAGGGACGGAGCTAGAGTTTATGCAATTAGAACCTCATCAAAAAGTAATAAAAAAATATTCGACGGAAGATGGCATGCCTCATAATTTCGTTTGTGGTATTTTACCAGAAGGAGATTCTTGCTTGTGGCTGGCGACCAACGATGGGCTTTCCCGATTCCAAATGGAACAAGAAACCTTTACCAATTTTTATACAGAACACGGATTATCCCACAACGAATTCAACCGAAATTCGTCTTACAAGTCTAAGAATGGACAAATGTTTTTTGGAGGAATGCGTGGAGTTAATGCTTTCTATCCAAAGGAAGTAATGGAGAAACTTCAGAAACAGAAAAAGACTTTAGGGGAGATCATGTTATCTTCTGTATCCCGTGCAGATGAAAAATTGGGCTCGGTATTGACAACTCATTTGGAAATTAATAACAAAACACTCGACTTTTTTCACTGGGAAAAGTCCATTACGTTTGAATTCTGTTTGACAGATTTTCGAAATTCGAATAAAAATACATTTAGCTATTTATTGGATGGCTATGATGAAGTTTGGTCAACTCCGTCTAAATATAAATTTGCAAAATACACCAGCCTTCCTGCCGGTGATTACGTTTTTCGAGTAAAGACATTTGATGGTCGAGGGAATTGGAATCCCAATGAACTGGAGGTTCAATTAAAAGTTCACTCTCCTTGGTGGAAAACAAGCTGGGCATATCTGGTGTATACCTTGTTTTTCTGTGGTACTTTTTATATTGGTTATCGCACATTACGGCATCGTATGGAGTTAACCAATCAGGTGTTTTTTGAACAAAAAGAAACACAAAGACTCAAAGAGTTGGACAGTTTTAAAAGTAAGTTATTTACCAGCCTGACACATGAATTTCGGACACCTCTGACGGTAATTTTGGGAATGTCAGAACAGGTTTCCAAAAAGACACGTAATTTGAAAATTGAAGAAAACGAAAAATTGACCTTGCTCCATCAAACGGAATTGATTGAAAAAAACGGACATGGCTTGCTTCGTTTGGTCAATCAATTATTGGATTTATCTAAACTTGAAAACAATGTTTTTACATTGGATTTGAAAAATGAGAATGTACTTCCTTTTTTAAATGGCACCATTGCCTCTTTCCAATCTTTTGCGAATCAACAAAATATAGCCCTAAAATATTCAACAACTTTAGATGCGCTCGATATGGATTTTGATTCTCGACTGTTGGAACAGGTGTTGACGAATTTGCTTTCCAACGCCATAAAATTTACAGAATCGGGTGGGATTATTTTGGTAAAATCCTCTCGCTTACAATTAAACGATAATTACTGTCTGCAAATCATGATTCAGGATTCCGGAGTTGGTATTTCTGAAGAAAAATTACCTCATATTTTTGATCGCTTTTATCAAGTCGATGGTCCCAACACCAGGGCAGGAGAAGGAACCGGGATTGGCTTGGCACATGCTAAAGAATTGGTCAAATTAATGAATGGAGACATCACGGTGGAAAGTAAACTTGGTCAGGGAACGACCTTTTGGATAAGCATTCCAATTAAAAATGAAATCGAAAAAATGGAACATTTAGATCAAAGTTCCATTGGTGAAAATTCATCGCATCGCTTTACTTTTGACGAAAAAAGAATCAATAAAGTAGCGAACAAAAATAGAACAAGCGTAAATAGAAATGGTGATCTCCCTAAATTGCTTTTAATAGAAGATAATCAAGATGTCGTAATTTATATAAAATCTTGCCTCGAAGAAAAATACGAAATAGAAGTTGCTTACAATGGGAAAATTGGAATTGAAAAAGCAATCCAACAAATTCCTGACCTTATTATTAGCGATGTGATGATGCCTGAAAAAGATGGTTTTGAAGTATGTGATTTTTTAAAGAATGATGATAAAACAAGTCACATTCCAATTGTTTTGCTAACAGCAAAAGCTGATTTTACTTCCAAAATTGAAGGCTTAAAAAGAGGTGCAGATGTTTATTTGCCAAAACCTTTTAATCAGGAAGAATTAGAAGTCAGGCTTCATTCGTTACTGCTGCGACAACAACGAATGATCAATTATATTTCCAATCACATTAATAACGGGAAAAAGGAATTGTCCTCTTCCTCTGCACAGCTCTCCAAAAAGACATTACAGTTGCAGCATGTTTTTATACAAAAAATAGAATCAATTTTAGAAGAAAATTATACTGATAAAGATTTTACTTTATCTCAATTATGTCAAAAAATAAGAATGAGTCGCTCTCAACTGTTTCGGAAAATGAAAGCCTTAACAGGTACATCTCCTTCTCTTTTTATTCGAACTTATCGCTTAAAAAAAGCCAAATTACTTTTAGAATCTACCGACTTGAATGTTTCTGAAGTCGCATGGAAAACGGGCTTTACAAGCTTGTCGCATTTTTCAAGAATTTATCAGGAAGAATTTGGAAGATCTCCTAGTTCCGTTTCTACTTAGTGGATTCACTCCGCTGCCGGATAAGAGGAGGCTTTAAAAGTTACTTTTCTGATTACTGAAGAAGCACCGCTTGATGAACATTGAAGCATAGATTTCAAGATAAG
>CAYTVR010000316.1:0-8190 GCA_964441245.1 uncultured Saprospiraceae bacterium
TCATGCCATTTATAAAAAATTCGTCCTATACCAAAGCTCCCTTTTTTCTACGAACAGGACATTGGGAAACCATCTACCCTGCTATTGTACGAAAGGTCAGAGGGATCAAATATCAGCGTGAAAGACTTGAATTAGCGGATGGAGATTTTGTTGATTTAGATTGGATCAAGCAAGGGAGTCAAAAGCTCATTTTATTGATGCATGGTTTGGAAGGCAATACCGAACGTCATTATATGAAAGGGATGGCTAAAAAATTTAGTCAACAAAAATGGGACGTATTGGCCATGAATTGTCGATCCTGTAGTGGTGAAATGAATCGAAAAATGCGCTTGTATAATCATGGTGAAATTGGTGATATCGGAGAAGTGATTGAACATGCCCTTATCCAAAAAAACTATGAAGAGATCACTTTGGTTGGTTTTAGTATGGGTGGAAGTATTATTTTAAAATATCTTGGAGTAAATGGTGGACAACATCCTAAGTCAATTAAAACAGCGGTTGCTTTTTCTTCACCTGTAGATTTACACGGAAGTGTCGCGAAACTCGATGAGCCCGAATGTGCTTTTTATAAAAAAAGATTCATGGGCATGCTGTATGATAAAATCAAATACAAGGCTGAAAAATATCCAGATGTCATGGATTTCAATAACATGAAAAAAGTAAAAAATTGGAAAGACTTTGACCATTATTTTTCAGCTCCACTGAATGGTTATAAAAACGCAGATGATTTTTATACACAAGCTTCTGCTATTAATTTTATGCCCGACATTCAGATTCCAGTACTCTTGGTGAATGCTCAAAACGATCCCATCTTAACGCCTTCTTGTTTCCCAATAGACTTTGCAAAAGCACATCAATTTCTTCATTTAGAAATCCCTGAGAAAGGTGGACATGTTGGTTTTAGTTCATGGGGAAAAACCTTTGCTTGGTCCGAAGAGCGGACTTGGGAATTTGTAAATGAGCGTTATTAAAATACTACCATAAGTTAGTGAATCTTTGATTACCAACTAAATGAGAACAATTCTAAGATTCAGGTTCGCCTATAGGCAAATTAAACTTTTCATATTCATCAAACCAACGAACAGTTACTTCATCTCCAAATTCTTCATACACACATTCAACCATTTCTGAGATAAATATTTCATCAGCTTTCTCATTGCCTAGGACTTTAACATTATTTACATACTTTTCAATTGGAACAGGATGATGTAAATAAATCCCAAAATATTTTTCACAAAAATCAGTATAAAATTGAGTATATAGAATAAAAGCATGCCACATTTCATCAATAATTTCCATGTTATTAGCAATACCAATATCTGGAAAATCTAGTTTTGGATTTAATAAGCGTTGTTGCTCAATCTTAGCGTATAACCAGAGGAATCTCTTTAAATCTGAAAATATCAATTCGGCTTCTTTGTCCGTTCCTTCAAACCAATAACAGGCCCTTTTAAAACGTTTAAGTACCCAATCATTTTTATAAGCTAAGACTTTTTCTAAAGGTTGCAGAATCATCTACTTTCAAATTTTATTTCTTTCTCTAAATATGAAAAAGAAAGTAAGACATAATGCCTTACTTTCCTTAGTTCATTTACGTTTTAAAGTTCAAATTATAAATTAAATACCTACTGGTGGAGGACATCCAATAGCAGATCGATTAATACCTACTGGTGGAGGACATCCAATTCCTCCTTTCAAATTTTTCATAACTAATTTTTCAATTAATTGATCTTTGCTTAATTTCTTTTGAAAATCTACAGAATTGCTTTTAACTTTTTTCATTTGTATTAATTTATTTATGTTAAAAAATTGATTACTAAAGTGGTAAGCTGAGATTACAATTGTTTCTACATAATCTTAGCTTTTTAGTTTCTAAAGAGTGATATATAGTTTGGAAATTTTCTTGAAGTCATAAAATAGTTTCTCAATGTATTTTCTAAAATATTTTTTTGAGTGAAGTTTATATTGGAGTGTTCTAATTTTCAATTACTTTGAATTTACTTTGATTATTATTTTCTTTTTTCTTTGCTTCGAATTGATTTTTGAACTACTTTGCGACCAAGATATAAAGCTTTCATTTAAAAAAATATTACTATATAGCATTGGCTAAAAAAAATATTTCTAATTCAGAAAAATAAAGATTCAAAAAACTATATTTTTCTAGAATAGAAAACTATAGCTATAAAAACTAAACCAATTATGCCTTCAGGTAAAAATATTCAGGTAAAAATTTTTCAAGAAATTGAAAAGAAAATCAAAGGCAAGAAGAAAGTATTAGATGAGGTTGCAAAAGTTCTTCAACTTAGTACGAATGCAGCGTATAAGAGAATAAAGGGAATAACTAATTTGAATTTAGATGATTTGATTGCATTAACCTATCATTTCGAAATTAGTTTAGATCAACTTATTTTAAATAAAGATGAAAATGTTCTTTTTCAGTTTTCAAATTTAAAAAAAGCACCAACTTCCTATTCGGAATATTTACAACCTTTATTAGAACTAGCGAATGTAGCAAAAAATGATCCACATCATTGCAAATTATTTTATGCAACCAATGAATTACCTATTCATTATTATTTTGGTTTTAAAGAAATTAACCATTTCAAATACTATTCTTGGGCATGGTCTAATTGGGGATTCAACCAAATAAAGAATAAAAAATTATCGCTTCAATATCCAATGAATCCTAAAGATCATTTTTCACAAATGACAAATGTCATTTGTGAAACTTATTTTCAAATTCCTAGTATTGAATTTCTTTCACAAACCGCTTTGTATAATACTATGCAACAAATCAAATATTTTCTATCGATAGGAAAATATGAACATGACGAAGACCCATTTAAGATATGTAGCAGCCTTAGAAAAATGTTAAAACATTTTTCTGCGATGGCAGAATCAGGAAAAAAATTCAGCTTCGGAGAAAAACCTACTCAAAATAGTCCTGACTTTTTATTATTTCATAATGAAATGATCCAAGCTAATAATATATCTACGTTAGTAACTCCATTTGGTAATCATAGCTTTGTCACTTTTGATAATCCAAATACACTATACACTAAAAATTTATTGATGACTGACTATTCATTACAATGGTTTGAAAAATTAAAAAAAGGCTCTATAGCATTAAGTAAATCTTCTGAAAAAAGTAGAATACAATTCTTTAATTATTTATTCCATACAATTGATAAGACCGAAGATGAATTAAAATCCCTGATCAAAAGCAGATAATAATACAATACACAACCGGTAAAACATTTACTTTTTTTTTTGAAAAAAACTGCAAAAAGAAAAGCCGCCATTCCTTAATATGGAATGGCGGCTTTTTATATTAATACTCTAATGAATTATACCTTGTTATACACTTGTAAACTATTACTGATTTTATCTAACAAGTCTTCAGGTCCAAATGGTTTTCCGACATGATCGTTCATTCCAAATAATTTTGCTTTTTCTTTTTCCGTAAGGAAAGCTGAAGCAGTCAAAGCAATAATCGGTACATCTCTTTTTCTTGAATCAGTTGATTTTCGAATCTCTGCAGTTGCACGATAGCCATCCATTTTTGGCATTTGAATATCCATCAAGACCAAATCGAAGTAAGAAGTTTGGAAAGCATCCAAGGCTTCTAAACCATTGTCGGCGGTTACTACTTCTATGCCTAATTTTCGCAGCATTTTAGCCACTACCAATTGGTTGATCTTGTTATCTTCTACAACTAGTATTTTATTTCCACTTAGGTGGTCAAAAGATTTTTCTGCGTTCTTTTTCGATTTTGGAGCAGCATTCTCATCAGAGATTTTATACGGTAAATATACCGTAAACTTAGTTCCTTCTCCTGGGTTGGTTTCCACTTCAATTTTTCCATTCTGAAGATCAACCAAACGTTTTGTAATCGTCAATCCTAATCCAGAATAGCCTTCAAAAATATCACCTGAATTATTGGAGAACTGTTTGAACATAGAATCCATTTTCTCTTGATCAATTCCCGATCCTGTATCTTCAATAGTGATCAACATCGTCATATCCTTACCGTTCAATTCTTTTAATTGAACATCAACATCAATGCTTCCTTCATCTGTATATTTCACTGCATTACTTAGCAAATTGGTCAGGATCTGATTCAATCGAATAGGATCACCCATCAAGTGTTTAGGCAATTTAGAATCATAAGCATAATTCAAGGTTAGATTCTTATCTTTTGCTGGTAAAAGGAATCGTTCTTTGGTATCTTCGAAAGTATCTAAAGGATTGAATACTCTACTTTCCAAAGTCAATTTTCCTGCTTCAATTTTAGAGAAATCTAAAACATCATTGATGAAGACTACTAAGTTATTAGCAGAGAACTGCATGGTTCGTAAATGTTCTACCTGATCTGGTCTTGGACCTTCTTCCAATAGTAGATGAGTCAAACCAATAATGATATTCATCGGTGTACGCATCTCGTGACTCATCGTAGCTAAGAAGCGATCTCTTGCAAAAGAAGATTGTTCGATAGATTCTCTTTCGGCCATTTCTTGAACCAACTTCTGATTCAATAAATCTAGGCTCGCATTCTTTTCGGTCATCATCACATTCTTCTGATCGATCTCTTCTTTCTGACGATTGATCTCTTCATTTTTCGTCACCAATAATTTATTGTCTTTTTGCTTTCTACGATAACTGGTGAATAAAACAATCATCAACAAAGCTCCTAATCCTAATAAAGCGAAAAGGAAAGATCTTATTTTTGTCGCAAATGTTTGTTCCTTTTCCAAAGCATCAATTCGAGCAGCTTGCTTTTCAGCAGCAAACTCTGATTCGTACTTCGTTGTTAATTCTAAAAGTGCCGTTGATTTTTCTTTATTAAAAAGGACATCTCTACTCGTTGCATAAGCCACATGCGATTCGTAAGCCATGTCGTAATTTTTCATATCACGATAAGCATCAGAAATAGATTTATAAATGTCTTGTGTTCCAGGTTCTGCGCCGATTGCTTTTAAAATGTCTTTACTCTTTTTAAGATTAATCTGAGCTTTAGAATAATTCCCATTTTTGGCAAAAATGACTCCGAAGTTTTTATAAGTTTCTGCTAAGCCCGTTTGATCATTTAGAGATTGACGAATATTTAAGGCCGTAGCATTTGCTTGCTCTGCTTCATCATAAGTTCCTTGTGCTATGTGAGCTTCTGCAATATTGTTATAGTCTTCTGCAATTTTCGGAAGATTTTCAATAGAACTATTTAGATCCAAAGACATATTATAATAAGCCAAGGCTCCTTCATTGTCACCAAGATCACTTACAATGTTTCCTAAAAAACTAGCAATACCTGCAGCACCTTCATAATCTTCTAATTCGATTTTGATATCCATCGAATTTTTATAATGTTCTTTGGCTTTACCGTAAAGTTTTTTGAATAAGTATACATCTCCCAAGTTCTTATGGGTGATGGAAGCTCCTACTTTGTCTTTTACCTTATTTCGAAGTGTGATCGCATCATTCAAATTATCTAATGCACTACTGATGTCTTCTTGTAAGTAAAATAATTTTCCAATGTTATTTTTTGAAGAAGCAATTCCTTTTTCATCATTTAAATCATTTCTGATTTTCAAACCATCCACAAAGCTTTTCATCGCATTGGTAAAATCGTACTTACTTTGATAGATCAATCCTTGATTATCTAAAGATTTAGCTTCTAATTTTTTATCATTAATTGTTCTGGCTAACTCGATAGCTTCCAAAGCATATTTACTAGCTTCAACTGTTTTTTTATCTTCAAGGCAAAGCATTGAAATTTGATGTAAAGCATCAATTTTAGCGACTCCTTGAACTGAATCTAATTTTTTAATTAGTTGATCTATTTTTACCTGATCGGCAAAAAGGGAGCCTGATATTAAAAGGAAAATCAGGGGTAAAAAGAAAAGTTTTTTCATCGTAATCATTAGTGTATCAACAAGTTATGAAATGATAAGGGTTACACACCTCAAATAATAATTAGGTTCCTAGCTTGATTCAAGAAAGGAATACCTTGATACCTAATCAAATTTAATGCCGAAGAAACAGATTAAGACTAGAAAAACAGGAGAATATACATAACCATTAAATAAAATGTATTTATTTTAAATGTTTCGTTTTTGACAAAAATTTTATCACCAATCTATCCACAACATGTTAAGAATTCAATGAGGACTTAATTTCTAACAAAAAGGAACTTAATTCCTTTCCAAAGGCCAACAAAAATATAACCTATTGGACCTGGTTTAATTTTTTCTCTGATACTTACGTGAATTTTAGCATACCGAATACTTTCTGTAAGTTCATTCACTTCTCTTTTTAAATTTTCAATTTCCAAATTCAAGCGCTCCAATTCTCGCTCAATCAAAATAATATCGGACACTTCATTTGCTTTGTTTAAAAGTTCAAGGTAGCGATCTCTCGCTTTAATCGCTCCATCCAAACGAAGCTTAAAATCTGTATACTGATCAGTGACATCATTACTATATATGGACTGATTTTCAACTTCCCCTAATCGACTTAAAGATTCAAGAACCACCTCCAAGGAATCTGCCAAGACTTTAATCTCAAGATTTTCCTCATCACCATATTGTAAGTATCCACCATATTGTTTGGCGATAGTAAGCACTTTTTTGTTCAAACCAGTTTTATCATCCACTTTCAATTTTATAGAAGCATGATAATTTACTTGACGTAAATTCGATTCTGCTTTAATCTCTCTATCCTCATCTACGTTAGTAACCGATTCAGCGAAAGGTTCTCCCCTACCTTGGTCTACTCCGAATGATGCCTTTCTAGTAGATTTACATGAAAAATGTAAAAGAATAGTGCTGAGTAAAAGTAAGTAGTTTAGTTTTTTCATTTTCAATTTTGTTTAGATTGGATGCGTTTCTGTTCTTTAAAAAAAATCCTCTATGTGTAGTAAACCTTATCTGGATAAATGTTGAAAATCTCTTGATTTTTAAACGCATTTTATTCAACAAAATTTTCCTATATTGCCAAATCTAAATTATTGTATTTTTTAAAATCAATCATCAATTCAAGCTATCAAATGGAATATAAAAAATTAGGAAAATCAGGTCTTCAAGTCAGCGCTCTTTCTTTAGGTTCGTGGTTGACTTTTGGAAAACAAATCAGCGATAAAACCGCAGGACGATTGATGGGCATCGCTTATGATAGTGGAGTCAATTTCTTTGACAACGCAGAAATCTATGCTACTGGTAAATCAGAAATCGTGATGGGTAAGATTCTTAAAAAAATGAAATGGGAACGTAGTTCTTATGTCGTTTCTAGTAAAGTGTATTTTGGAGATGGAGGTAAAAAACCAAATCAAACGGGTTTAAGTAGAAAACATATTTTTGAAGGATGCCATGCGGCATTAAAAAGATTACAAGTAGATTACTTAGATTTATTATTTTGTCATCGACCAGATAAAACGACCCCTATTGAAGAAACCGTTTGGGCGATGAATCACCTGATCCAACAAGGAAAGGTTTTGTATTGGGGAACTTCAGAATGGTCTGCGCAGGAAATAATGGAAGCACATATGGTAGCGAAATCACTGAACTTAATAGGACCAACGATGGAACAGCCACAATACAATATGTTTCATAGAGAAAAAGTAGAAGTAGAGTATTCTCAAATATATAAAACGGTTGGATTGGGTACTACGATCTGGTCGCCTTTAGCTTCTGGTGTTTTAACGGATAAGTATATTGACCAAATTCCAAAAGGAACTCGTTTGGGAATGGATGGTCTAGAATGGTTAAAAGATAGATCGCTTACGCCAGAACGATTAGAAAAAGTAAGAGGTCTCAACGAAATTGCAAAAGATCTCAACACAAGTATGGCCAAATTAGCGATTGCTTGGTGCGCCAAAAATGAAAATGTTAGTACCGTTATTTTAGGAGCTTCAAAATTGAAGCACTTGAAAGAAACACTGACTTCTTTGGAAGTCGTTCCTTTAATTACAACAGAGGTTGAAGAAAAAATTGAAGCAATCTTATTGAATAAACCTGTTCCGCCAATGTGGTAATCGAGGTGGAATGAAAATATAAGGTTTAAAAAAAGTCAGGATTTGCGATGCAAATTCTGACTTTTTTTTGAATGTATAAATTATTTGAAAATTAGGCCATCCTAAGAATTTATTTTTGCCATCTCTAGCTTCTTAACTGGAACAATCCAATTTCTAGTATCTTC
>CAYTVR010000317.1:0-8185 GCA_964441245.1 uncultured Saprospiraceae bacterium
AGCCATGAAGAGTGCATCGCACCAAGTCCAACGTTCTAAATGTTTATAATTATCTAAAGTGATGGGTTGTTGACTGGGATTTTCCATTATCCAATCCAGGTGATCTTTAGTTTTTTTGATCATTTCTTGATCCTGATATTTTCGAAATAATTCTAAGAACATTTGCCCAACTACGTGATCATCAGCCATATATTTTCTCCAATGTAAATTCCATTTTTGTTCCGTTCCAACTTTTTTCAACCAATCATAATACCGGTCGTCTTTAGCCATTGCCGCCAATTTGGTCATCCCTACATACAAAGCTCCGTTGGTCCAATCTGCAATATGGTGGGGTTCTTTTCTACCACTATAAGTATCTCTAAAATGCTCTATCTGCCAATCCGCAACATGCAACATTTGGCGACGTACTTCTACAGGATTAATTTCTTGAGCATAAGTTTGGAAAGTAGAAAAGATAAATCCGATAATTAGGAGGAAGATTTTTAGTTCTCTCATGTTATTTGGTAATATATTCTGATGGTATAAAAAGGTTCTATTCGGGTGATTTATTCTGGAAATTAAAGGAACTTCATCTGGTGGACTAAACCATATGTTTAAAAGCATAACACAATTCACTTTTACTGACTAAAAATACAATTATGCTATTACCAAAGTATCAAGAAAAATATTTTTACGAAAAAAAATATGAAATTTCTAAAAGTTTTATTCCTCTTTTTATGCTTTTCCTTATTAGGGAAATTATCTATTGCTCAGGATCCTACCATTCCTCCTAAGAATTATGTAGATACCATTGACATGGAAAATGTAGTGGAAAGAGTCAATGCTATTTATCCACTTTCAGATCAAGGCAATGCCAAAAATTGGAAATTTCTGAAAAAGTGTTCTGATGAATTTAATGGTGAAAAAGTCAATACCAGAAAATGGTATCCTAATAATCCCAAATGGAAAGGAAGGCCACCGACCTATTTTCATGGCTCCAATGTGCGATTAGAAAATGGAGAATTAGTGATTCGAGTAAATCAACATGGTGAGGAAAGACTTCCAGAAGAATTTACACATACCACCGGATTTATTAAAAGTAAGGAGCAATTTTTATACGGATATTTTGAAGCAGAAGCTAAATTGATGAATGCGCCTTGGGTCTCAGGTTTTTGGATGACCAATGTTGGAAAAGATTGGTGGACAGAAATTGATATTTGCGAAAATGCACCGGGCATAGCTTACAATGTAAATGATTTAAACTCGAATCTTCATGTCTTTAAAACACCTAAAGATAAAGGAGATGTAAAGAAACACTTTGCTAGACCAAAGAAGTATTATATGCCTGAAGAACTCCAAGCCGATTATCATGTTTGGGGATTAGAATGGACAGCAGAGTACATTCGTTTTTATATTGACGGCATCCTATTTCGAGAAGCAGAAAATACACATTGGCACCAACCACTAGAAGTCAATTTTAATTGTGAATCCAATAAATGGTTTGGAGCACTCCCAGATGATAATCGTTTAGATGGAGAATTTCACGTTAAGTATTTTAGAGCATGGAAGCATAAAAAATAATTTAGGGATAGCAGAATAGAGGATTCAAAGAATTTTAAATATATCCAATATCCAATTAGGGGTGTACGGAACTTTATAATTTGAATTAAATTAATAAAAAAAATTACATAATTTGCTCATTATTAATATTGATTTGAGATCAAAATTTTAGCAAAAGTCGTTTTCATATTGTTGAATCAAAGTTCCGTACAGCCCTAATATCCAATATCCAATATCCAATATCCAATATCCAATATCCAGACCAGTAACCAATATCCCTAAACCGTATCAATCAAATGATCTAATAACTCATCACCTTCTTCTTGTTCTCTATTCAAATCAGTGACATCTGCAAAGGCAACATAGATCGCAATCATCGCAACTGGAACGGTTACAATAATTCCAATGACAAAACCAACGACTCCAAGCATGGCTATGAAAGTGGTTACCACCAAAAACAAAAAGATGATCAACCATTTTTTCGTAACGACTTTTCGACTAGCTTCCAATGCTGTCCAAAAATCAACATTAAAAAATACTACAAACATATTGGACCAAGCGTAGGCAAAAGTCAAATAGAATACAGGTAATAATAATACTACAGACCAAACAGGAAAATTACTAGAGGCATCTAGAATTTCTGCAGGATCTTCAGACATGACAGCCTGCATTATTCCAGAAGAAAAAACGGCCGCCATAAAAGGAATACATGCTAATAAAATCAGTAAATACATGACTAGATTAGTCATCACCAATTGTCCAAAATGATCAAATCCCTTAAAAAAATCACCAAACTCAGGTTTTTCTTCATTTTGGATCTTATGAGCTACGATATAAATTCCCATGATAAGAGGAGGAGCAACGACCATGCTAATCAATTGTCCAAGTAATGGAATGACTCCAAGGAAAGATGTGATAACGATATAAATGATAATAAAGCCAATAAAACCACCTACGTATTTTCCGAAGATGTTAAAGCCTTGACTAATATATTCACCGAATCGAAAATCATAACCATTGGCGATTAGATCATCTATTTTTTCTTTAAAATTATTGTTATTCATGATTGTTTAGTTTTCAAAGTTTATAAATCTATGTTGAATGTACAAAAAAAATAACCTTGTTGATGACTCAACAAGGTTAAATTCTCTTTACTGTATTTTTAAAGCAGTTTTATTTCTTACCGCCGTTCAATTTTTTCTGAAGTTTAGTCAACTTAGTCCATTCTCCTTTGGCAGCTAAACCAGCTTGTTGAGCCCAAGTAGATGGATTGTGCATTTTATATCTGCTACCAGCTTCGTTCAATACTTTTTGCATTCTAGTTACAGAGCACTTGGCCATGTTAGCAAAAGTCATGATTCCAGCGTCGTTCATTAACTGAGCGATTTTAGGACCGATGCCTTCAATCTTCGTTAAATCATCAGCAGTACGGGTAACTTTTTTCTTTGTAGTCACTTTTTTAGGAGCAGTTACTTTTTTCGCAGTCACTTTTTTCGTTACTGTTTTTTTAGCAGGTTTTGCTTTAGTAGTTACTTTTTTTGCGGTAGCTTTAGGTTTTCTTTTTGCAGTAGTTTTAGTGACTTTCGCAGCAGGAACAGTCACTACAGAATTTTCAACACCATAAGGTGTAGGCAAGTAAGCATCAGCAGCCCAGTCATTAGTCCAGGTTACGTTGTCAATCAGGTAACGGAATTGATACTCCCGACCTGCTTCTAGCTCAACAACTGTTTTGAATTCGCTTTTAGACGCTTTCATTTGGATACCTTCAGAAGGATTCCAATTGTTGAATTCTCCAAGCAATTTAACCTCTTTACCACCATTAACAGCTTCTTTTGGTAGAGTGAAGGTTACTTTGCATGTTGGCTTTGTACTTTGAAATTGCTTTTTCAACATTGCTAAATGATATTTAAATGGTTTAAAATAATTTTCTAAAATTGGCCGCAAAGATACAACTTTTATATTAAAAAAAATATGAAACTGATTTTTTTTAACGCACTATTTTAATTGATCAGTTTTTTGAAAAAAATCTGTAGTTGTAAAATCGGAAAAGATGTGTTTTATTTCGATTATTAATATTGAACTTGTTTTAAAATAACTTTATTGAGTAATCAGTTCAAAATTATTTTTTATCAAAAATTAACTAGTCGAAGTGTTTCTAGATATTTGCGGTTTTTCAAGTGCTTACGTATACTACAAACTACCTTTTTTGTTACATTATTTAATGGTAATTTTGCGATAGACACTAGAATTAGTAAGTGCTTATTGTCAAAAATACACTATTTACTATAGCTTAAAAACATTTTTATGTTAAATTTTTGTAAACTTTAATGATGAAACGAATTGCCTATCTTTTTCTCTCCTGTTTTTTTACCCTCTCCTTAAATGCTCAAGTTGTCTCGGATGCTGCCATTATTCAACCGATCCAACAATTATTTGATGGTATGCGTTTGGGTGATAGTGCTATGGTTCGCGCTGTTTTTCTACCTGCTGCAACATTAGAATCTGCTTTTACAGATCGATCAGGAAAACCACAATTAAAATCAGGATCTATTGATCAATTTGTTCAGGCGATCGGCGAACCGCATGAGGAGGTTTGGGATGAAAAAATTTGGTCTTATGAAATCAAACAAGATGGGCGTATGGCAAGCGTTTGGACAGAATATACTTTTTACGTAGGTGAAAAAATGTCTCATTGTGGAGTCAATGCTTTTCAATTATTTAATGGAGCAAATGGTTGGAAGATTAAGAATATTATGGATACCCGTCGGCGGGAAAATTGTCAGGAAGATCCTAAGGTCGTCTTAGATCAGTTGATGGATGCTTGGCACAAGGCAGCAGCAGAAGGGGATGAGGAAGTATTTTTTGATAGTATGGGAGATGAGGCGATTTACATTGGAACGGATGCGACCGAACGTTGGCGTAAAAAAGAATTTGAAGCTTGGTCCAAAAAATATTTTGATCGCGATTCTGCTTGGGATTTTACACCGATCGAACGTGCTATTTATTTTTCTAAAAATAAAGAAGTGGCTTGGTTCAATGAAACTTTGAATACTTGGATGGGCGTTTGTCGTGGTTCTGGTGTGATTGAAAAGGTTGACGGCGTATGGAAATTACAGCATTATCATTTGGCGATGACCATTCCTAATGAGAAGGTTGAGGCGGTTTTAAAATTGATGAAAGAGTAAGGAGGTAGTAAGTTTTAAGTGATAGGTGATAGGTGATAGGTGATAGGTGATAGGTGATAAGTATTAAGTCCCCTCGATACGCGTATTCCGAGCTTAGTCGAGGAGACTTAATACTTACCACTTAATACTTAATACTTTTTAAAAACGCCTTATGATTTGACTTAGAATAAAATATAACGGAAGTGAGAAAAAGATCATGATTATAAATGCCAATGGAATAAGTACAATACCGATAAAAACTAAATAGCCAGTTTGTAGTAAAATAGCTCCAATTCCGATTACTATGATTGCAAAAAATAAAATTTTACTCAAGGTACTTACGAATGCTTCTAATTTAGTCTCTATGGTCTTATACGCTTCACCTCTACTTAATAACACGCCTTCTGTTCCATCGAGTAGTTTGACTTTTCGCCCTCGCGAATCAATAGTAGGAGCAGTGATGTAAAAAGTGGTGCCAGTATCCAAACGACCTATCTTAATATCTGGAACTATTGCGTTAAAAGTGTAATTATTCATCATAGTGACTTTCTGTCCATCTGTTGAATACACATCTTTTATACGGACTATAGTTTTTCTGTTCACTGTTTTAACTTGGCTATGTATATGATCACCATATTCTTTCTTGATACGATCGGATTTGATTTTAGCATTTTTATCAGTAAATAGATCAAAGTCTTGATGCGACATCAAAAGGATGTCCAATGGATTTTTATCGACAACTGCTTGCTCGCAAATACTTGTTTTTCTTTCATGATATCTGATATAGACTTTTTCACCATTAGGTTCTAGTAACTGAAATAGTTCGTCTCCATGTCTAATGACCTGTCGTTGGAAATGGATTAATTGATCCTTAGGTTCTGTCCGAATGATATCTTGAGATCTGGTCCGACTGGTTTTATAAACCTTGACCTCTTCTTTAGTAAGTAATCGATAATCTTGTTCAAAACTCACTAAATTTTGTTTTTTGCTTCCTTCCTCTTCTTTATTTTTTTCTGTTTCGGACAGCTGAACAATTTCACTTTCTTCTTCCTTCTTCAGTTCTTGAATAGTGTATTCTTTTTCTACCTCAAGGACCTCTTCCATATCTTCTGCAAGTGTCATCACATTAGTGACCTCTTTTGGAGGAGAGGAAAGACCGACATCTTGAAATTCTGCACATTCTGTATCGGGTTCAAATACGACCGATTTGCCACACTTCACAGTTTCAAAATCTAGAAATTCAGCATATTGACAATGTCTACAAGTATCGTAAAAGGTAGCTGGAACTGGTTTCATTATTTAATTTTATTCAATAACACAACTGCTGTAAATTGTGATCATAAAAACAAGAGTCATTCCGAATTTCTCTAAAAAGATCAACCTTTTAATTCTCGACTTTGCTCGGAATGAAAAGACCTTCTCTGTATTTGGTTGACGTCTAACTCTTATTTCTCTTTTAAAATAAATATTCTAGTATAGATTCACAACTGTAATTTTCTCAGAGATCAATCGTTTGTTTTCATTAGAAATAAAAATGAAATACTCTCCACTTAAGAAGTTATGAACTGGAATGGTGTAATTAAGATCATTCCCGATTACATTAATATTCATTTGTTGAAAAATCTTTTTTCCTGAAAGGTCAAATATCTCTAAATCTATTTTTTCGATATAGTTTGCAAAAGAGATTTTGATAGTCAGATCTTTTGAAACCGTAGGGTTTGGAAAAATTTGAAAGGAGTTAATTAAGGAATGATTTAAAATATTTGTTTCTAAATCTACCTCTACATTTTTTTGAGCTTCTATTGTACAGCCATTAGCGTCTGTAATCAATAAGGTGTAATTCCCAACAGGTAGATCTTCAAATAAAGAATTGGAGGTAGTCGTTCCGCCATTCAGCTGATAAGAATAAGGTTCTGCGCCACCTGAAACTTGTACTTGTATAGAACCTAAGTTAGAGCCAATAACGTTGCTCACTAAGATGGTATCCAAAGTGAAATTTAAGCATGCCGTCGCATTGAAATCAGGATCGTAAACCCATAGATGTCGCTCGCTATTTATATAAGTGGTAAAGTATAATAAGTCTCCTACTTGAGTGAATTGGGATGGATTACTACTTGCTGTTCCCGGATTGACATCTGATAATAAGGTCGTTCCAGCTGTTGTACCATCACTAATAAATAATTCGGTTCCAGCATCTGCGCTTTTTGCACGGATCACAAGGCTGTCATTGTACAGACCGTTATCAGAACATTGACCAATTACTACTGATTGACTTATAAAAGATTGAATGATTGTTTCTGTTCCTGATACGGTTCCGTCAGTAGCCATTAGACTCCAGTTACCATATAAACTGTTGAAATAAACTTTGTCGTTGAATGCGGTTAATTGTCTTGGCTTAAGATAAGCAGAACTAAATGGATTTAAATTAAAAGTCCCCTCTATGGTGCCATCAGAAACATGCAAGTCGAATGTATTACCAGCTGGGGAATCTGCTTCTCGTAGAATAAAATAAAATTTTCCATTTGAAAATGCAAATGGATTGATTGGTGTTCCAAAAATTGGACTACCATATTCTTTTAAAATCATAGTACCGGTAGAACTTCCGTCGCTTACCCATAAATTATATGGATTATTATTTGGATGGTAGGCAAAAAACATTTTGTCACCATCAGATTGCATAAAAACGGTGCTTGAAAATTCACTCCCTGCGGGATAAAGCGTATGGAAGGTAGCAGTATTCGCTATGGTTCCATCGGTTTTTCCTAACATTTTACCAGTATCCATACTGGCAATAAACATCACTTCTGTATTGGTAGCACCGAGCCCTCTTATACCACCAAAATCAGATGTAAATAAAATTTCAGTAGTTGAATTGGCAAGGTCAAATTTGACTAAATCATCTCCACTAAAAGAAGTAGAGGAATCTACAAGATAGTACATGCTACCATTCCACACCAATGCCCGTCGAATATTTTTGTTTGTACTGTAAAGTGATACCAGGTTGTCACTTCCGATCGCTAATTTTGAAATATGGTAATCGTTCCCAATTTTTTCTACAAAATATGCCGCATTATCGGTTATAGTTATTAATGAAATACGACTCTGTTCAGGATCACCCATTTGAAAGGTACCCGTTGGAGTCGCATCTGATACCCATAACTTTTTTTTGTTATCTACAATATCAAGGTAGAGTAATCTATTACCCAGTTCTCCTAATAATTCAACATCATCATTTAATTGGTTCTCGGGAATATTTTCTAAAACTGGATAAGATCCTTGGCTGTGTAGTAAATTTAGATTCAGTAAAAATAAAAATAGGAATAATAATTTTAGACTGTTATTGGTATAATATTTATTCATGATACTTTTTTATGTTGTTTAATAATAGTTGTTTTAGGATCATGTGAATAATAACTTATAACAAAGATGAAGAATTGTTTTTTCTTTAATCGAGGCAAAAAACGTAGGTATCCTTCTGGATA
>CAYTVR010000318.1:0-8176 GCA_964441245.1 uncultured Saprospiraceae bacterium
TAAAACCTAAAAAATGAAATCCCGAATCTTCTTTTTTCTCCTTTTAGTTTTAAGTGCTTGCGCAAAAAATCAATCCGACAAAAACATTTCTGTAAAAGAAAAAACGCAATTAGCAAAAGCCATAAAAATAACAGATTCAATTCCTGATTCTTCTTCTAAGGTTCTATCAGAAGCAACAATATCGGAAAAGCAAAGACCATCCTTCTCCAAGCCCACTTCCTCAATTCCTCCATCAAAAACAAGTAATATTATTTTCCCTTGGCTCAATAATTATGACCCTCAACAATCATTAGAAAACCAAATCCATTTGCCGGAAGGCTATCAAAGAATTAAAGTAAAGAACCATTCATTCGGTGCATGGATCAGACAGTTGCCATTGAAATCAGCTTCAATGCCAGTGTATTTGTATAATGGAGAATTAAAAGGAAATCAAAGTGCACATCATCGAGTATTGGATATCGATATAGGACAACGAGATCTTCAGCAATGTGCTGATGCAGTGATGCGGCTAAAAGCAGAGTACCATTATAGTCAAAAGGAATTCGATAAAATTCATTTCAATTATACGAGTGGTGATCGGGTAAGTTTTGATGATTGGCGAAAAGGTCGAAAACCGCAAGTGAAAGGAAACAAAGTGATGTTTACCTCCCCACAAGGAAAGGTCAATAATACTTATACGAATTTGAAAAAATATTTGATCCAGATTTTTAATTATGCAGGTACCGCTTCGCTAAGTAAAGAATTAGAAAAAGTCGATATCAGTGATTTGAAAATAGGAGATGTATTTATTCAAGGAGGTTTTCCCGGTCATGCAGTTTTGGTCATTGACCTAGCTGAAAACGATAGGGGAGAACGCATTTTTTTATTAGCACAAAGTTATATGCCTGCGCAAAATATTCATGTACTTCAAAATCCCAATAATCCAAATAATAATCCTTGGTATTCTAGCGATTTTGGCCATAACCTAAACACTCCAGAATGGACGTTTTCTAAAAATGATTTAATGCGTTTTAAAGAATGATATATAGTGTAACGACAATGTGTTCTATGTGCTCCCGATAGTTATCACGATGTTGAAAAAACACGTTGAAGATTCTTTTTTGAAGAAAGCGGTCTCCTTTTTCTAAAAGGAAAAAAGAAATCCCTATCCTTGTTGAAATCAAGTTCTAATCAATTTTGATTCTTCGACAAATCCTGTGTGTATAGACATTCAAAATGAAATTCAAGGCTTCCTTTGGGCGCTTTTTCATCCCATTTTATGAATGTCCACAGTATTTGTCGAAGAAGGTTAATTTTTAATATTCAATAAAAGATGACTCCTGAACGTACAGAAAAATTTCAAAAAGTAGTCCATTGTCGTCAACCCAATTTGACGGTCATATTGGAAAATGTGCATGATTCACACAATATCGGAGCTGTGTTGCGGACTTGTGATTCTGTAGGGATCAAAGAAATTTTTGTGTTGTACACAGAAGCGCATTTAACAAAAGATCGATTAATCCTAGGCTCTCGAACCTCTTCTGGAGCGAGAAAATGGGTGGATGTACATTTATATAATGACATTGAGGCATGCTTTGCCCATGTTCGAAAAAACTACGATCATATTTTTAGTACACATTTATCAGAAGATGCGGTTTCCTCGTATGATTTAGATTTGACCCAATCTGTGGCTTTGCTTTTTGGCAATGAAAGAGATGGGGTGAGTCCAAGCGCATTGGCCCATTCAGATGGAAATTTTATTATTCCTCAAGTGGGGATGGTGGAGAGTTTGAATATTTCTGTGGCTTGTGCTGTAACACTTTATGAAGCCTTTCGTCAACGAAAAGTAAAAGGCTTTTTTGATGACAATCCGCAACTCAACCAAGCAGAACAAAAAGCTTTATTTGATGAATACGAGGCCCGACATATTGATAAATTAAAACGAAAAAAAGTGTTTCCAAAGTAAATGGAAAACGGGAAGGATTGAAAACCATATCATCATAGGGCTTTTAATTTTTTCTCTATAATTCTCTTCAAATTTAAACCCTTCCTCTTCATGATTAAAAAGATGCTCTTAGGTATTCTTAGTTTTTTTATTTTAGTCATTGTTCTTTTTTCCGCATGGAATTTCCAATCTAATATTGATGTAGAAGACTTGAAAAAGGAATGGACCTATTCAGATTCTAAATTTATGGAGGTCGTAGGCATGAATGTGCATTATCGAATTACGGGAGAGGGAAAACCTTTGGTCTTGTTACACGGAACGGGTGCCTCTTTACATACCTGGGAAGATTGGACCAAGGAATTGTCAACAGAATACCAAATCATCAGTATTGATTTACCAGGTTTTGGCTTGACAGGAAAACATTACAATAATGATTATTCGATTGAAGCCTACATTACGTTTTTGAATTCATTTTTAAATAAAATTGGTATTGATTCTTTTGCCCTTGCGGGAAATTCGTTGGGTGGCCGAATTGCCTGGGCCTATGCTTTAGAATATCCGGAGCAAGTGAAGCAATTGATTCTTATTGATCCTGCAGGTTATCCGCATGTTGAAGAAGATCCGCCTTTAGCTTTTCAACTAGCTAAAAACCCGATAACCAGTCGTTTACTTTTAAAGGTTACACCAAAGTTTCTTTTTGTGAAAAGTATAAAAGATGTTTATGGAAATGATGATTTGATCACCGACGAATTGATCGATCGGTATTTTAAATTATACCTTCGTCGAGGTAATCGCCAAGCATTTATAGATCGAATCAATCAAGAGTATAGCAATCGGACTGATGAATTAGAAAATATCCAAATGCCCACTTTGATCATGTGGGGAAAGGAAGATTATTGGATTCCCGTATCCGATGCACATCGTTTTAAAGAAAAGATTCCCAATGCCGAATTGATTATTTACCCCAAGGTTGGGCACGTTCCAATGGAAGAAATCCCTACAAAGACAGCAGAAGATGCACGAATTTTCCTAAATCAATTTTAGTAGGATTGAATATTTCTGTAAAGTGAAGCGGCTATGGTTTTTATTTGAACTTCATTTTTTGCAACTATTTCTTTTATGAGTAGTCTTTAAGGAAAATGAATCTTATGAAAAAATACTTTATTCTCTCTTGTTTTTTATTTCCGATTATTTGCTTCGCTCAAAAGAACAGTACTTCGATTAATGAAAATATCGCTGAATTAAACGTCGAATTAGATAATTATATTCATCAATTGATTGATCGACAAGGCATTCCTGGAGTAAGTCTAGCTATTGTAAAGGATGACAAAATCATTCATAAAAAAAATTATGGATATGCTAATCTTGAACATCAGGTACCTATTAGTGATCAATCTATTTTTCGAGTCTATTCTTTAACAAAGCCAATAATATCGGTTGGTATTTTTCAGCTGATTGAGCAAGGTAAATTGAATTTAGAGGACGAAGTTTCTAAATATTTGTCTGACCTTCCTGAAGCTTGGAATACTATTCGAATTAAACATTTATTATCGCACTGTTCTGGTTTGCCAGATATGGCACCAATACCAGATTTTCAAGATTTATCCGAAGAAGAGGCAAAAGAAAAAGTATTTTCACAAGACATCAAATTTCCGCCTGGATCTAAGTATGATTATAATCAAACTGGATTCTGGATACTTCAAAGGATCATTGAAAAAATAGAAGGAGTTAGTTTATCGTCCTTTATTTTTGAGAATCAATTTGATCCATCATTGGATACTGCTTTTTTTTCATCGGATTCTAGAGATATTATTAAACATAGGGCAACTCCATATTTTCCTTTTGCAAAAGGAAGTCTTATGATTGATCATTCCTATCTGCAAGGGACTTATGCTTATGCAAAAAATGGCTTAAATATTACCCTTGATGAATTTATTAAATGGGATAGAAAATTGTCTAAGAATCAATTGATAAAAGAGGCAAGCAAAAATAAGATGTGGGAAGAATTTCCCTATCTTTTTTCAAAGAAAAGATTTGCTTATGGTTGGGATAAACGAATGGTTAATCAACATATCTCCTATGGATTTTCTGGTTCTTTGGTAACTGCCTATCGTATTTTTCCAAAGGACAATTTAAGTATCATTTTCTTATCTAATGGATTATCTTATTGGTATAATATTGAAAATATCGTCAATCATATTGCGAGTTTGGTCGAAGAGGATATGACTATAGTGGAAAATTATTTATTCGAAAGTTTGTTACAAGCTTCAATCAAAAAAAATTTAATTGACTTTAAAACAGAATATTTTCAAATAAAAAACAATCCTAAATTTCAAGATAACAACTTTGAAAGACACTTAAATGATGTAGGATATATATTGTTGAACATTAAGAAGTATGAAAAAGCAATAGATATATTCAAGTTGAATACCGCCGAATCTCCTACTTCATGGAATACCTATGATAGTTTAGCAGAAGCATATGAAAAGAATGGCAATAAGGAACAATCTATTGTGAACTATAAAAAAGCTTTGAAGCTGAATGTGGAGGATCAAAATAATTATAATGCCAAGTTAAAAGCTAAAATTGAACAATTAGAAAAATAAGCAGTATTGTAGGGTGTTAAACAAGTATATAATATTTGCACATGTATTTGTTTTAGCCTAAGCAAATACTTTATCTCCTAAATGTTAAAATTACCAAGTATCTTTTCCATAAAGATGCATTAAAAAAGCGATAGATTCCCTATCTTGTGCTTTCGTAGCCATTTTAAGGACAAAATAATTTTATATTCATTTTGAAGGGTAGAATGCGCTATTTTTCTGGTAATGAACGACATACAAACTGAGAAAACTTAGATCATTAATTTATGGGCCAATTCTTATTTGTAAAAGTCTTTTATGTCGTTTGATATTTCATAGATTTCCTTATTTTTGCACCCCATGCGATTAAAAAGTTTACAAATAAAGGGTTTTAAGAGCTTTGCTAATGATACGATCATTAACTTTAACGAGGACGTAATTGGCATTGTAGGACCGAATGGATCAGGAAAATCCAACGTCGTAGATTCGATTCGTTGGGTACTTGGATCACAGAAGAGTAAAGAGCTTCGATTGGAGAAAATGTCCAACGTCATCTTCAACGGTACCAAAAAACGGAAAAAATCCGGAATGGCTCAGGTGTCCCTCACCTTTGAAAATACCAAAAATCTCCTTCCTGTAGAATATAATACCGTTACGATCAGTCGTATTTTATATCAAAGTGGAGAAAGCGAATATCGCCTCAATAATGTTACCTGTCGATTGAAAGACATCACTTCCTTGTTTTTGGATACAGGAATTGGCTCTAATTCTTATGCGATTATTGCCCTAGGAATGGTGGATGATATTCTAAATGATAAAGAAAATTCCCGTCGTCGAATGTTCGAACAGGCTGCTGGAATTTCTAAGTATAAAAAGAGAAAACGCGAAACCCTCAATAAACTAAAGCATACTGCTGACGATTTAGATAGAATCGAAGATTTGTTATTTGAGATTAATGGCAACTTAAAACAGTTAGAAAAACAAGCCAAACGTGCTAAACGTTTTTACGAACTAAAAGACCAATATAAAGAGTACAGTGTAGAACTAGCTATTCGTAAATTACAAGGCTATAAAGGAAAACACGAAGAGATCACAACCAACCTTCAACAAGAAGAAGATCGTTTCCGCCAGTTAGAAATTGATGCCCACGAATTAGAGGCGAAGTTGGAATCCGATAAGAAGGAAAATTTAGATAAAGAAAAATTGCTTTCAGAAGCGCAACGTGCTGTAAATGAATTAGTTGGGAAAGTGCGTGGAATGGAAGGAGAAAAGAATATTAAGCTTCAAAAGAAAGGTTTTGTTGAGCAAAATCAAGTGAAACTTACCGAGCAAATTCGCAGTGCGAAAGCAAGGTTGGAAAACTTGACAGAAAGTATTGATGAATACAGAAGCCAATTGAATGAAGATAAAAGATTGGAGCGAAACCTTGATGAGGAGCTGGAAGAAGTAGAAGAAAATTTGACGAAGATCAGAGAAAGTCATGGTAGTTTGAAAACGGAATTAGAAGAATTCCTAGTAGAACAACAAAACCTAGAGCGTCAGATTTTTGAATTCGAGAAAAGAAAAGCCATCAACTCGAATCAGATCGAAAATATGCTTCGAGAGATTGATCAAAGTCAATCTGAGATGGACAGCAAATCACAAGAAGTCAGTTTACTGGAAGGACAATTAAAAACCACGGAAGGAGAACAAGCTGCAAAATTGGCGATTGTTGAAAAATTAGAAGCCGAAGAAACGCAACGTCGTGTCGATATCCAAGAGACAGAGCAAAAGATAGAAGATGCACGTAAAAAGATTGCGGATGTCAATCGAAAATTAGACTCTAAACGAAATGAGTACAAATTGACCAAAAGCATGGTCGAAAGTTTGGAAGGATTTCCAGAGTCAATTAAGTTTTTGAGTAAGAGCAAGGATTGGGCTGAGGGAGCATCTTTATTGTCAGATATTATGTACTGCAAGGAAGGCTACCGAGTCGCGATTGAAAACTATTTGGAACCTTACTTGAATTATTATGTCGTCAAAAATCTAGAAGAAGCCTACCAAGCGGTTCAGTTATTGGGTAAAACCCAAAAAGGAAAAGCGAATTTCTTCATGTTGGATGCTTTTAAAGATTATACGGCTCCAATGGTCATGCTACCGAACACACAGCGTGCAGTTGATTTGATTGAAACGGATGCGCCTTATCGGAAATTGATTGCTTACCTTTTGGAAAATGTATTGGTGACGGATGGAGAAGACATTTCTAAAGAAGTCGCGAATAAAGATGTAGTTTTATTAGCTAAAAGTGGTCGATTTGTTCAACGGAAATTTAGTATTTCTGGTGGTTCAGTTGGATTATTTGAAGGTAAGAAAATTGGTCGCAAGAAGAATTTAGAGGTACTAGAGGTAGAAATCACCAAATTAGAAAAAGAAGAAAGAACGATATCAACTGAGTTCTATAGCCTTCGAGGTCAATTAGAAAAGCTGAAAGCAGGTATCCAAAATGAAATGATCACGAATGAGCGAGAATTGCTCAATCAAATCATGCAAACGAAGGTTTCTTTAATGACTCGTTTAGAGAATTTTGAAAACTTCCTTCGAGATGCGAATACCAAACGAACGGCTTCTTTGGATTTGATCAAAACCTTGGAGCAAACCAATGCAGGTATTGATAAAGAGTTAGCCGCTAAAAAAGAAGCTGCTGAAAAAGCCAAAGCGGATATTTCTGATAAAGATGGCTCTTACCGAGAAATCGCAGAACAATTGAGCGTCGCTTCCAATGCTTTCAATGAAAAGAAGATTGAGTTCATTCGTCAGCAAAATAAAGTCAGTACCATCCAGCAAGAGTTGAGCTTCCGCGAAAAACAGATGGAAGAAAATCAAGCGTTGATGACTACGGCCTCCACAGGGGTAGAACAAGGCGAATTGGAATTGCAAGAAATTGCCGAGGCTTTGAGTGGCTTAGAGCAAAACTTGTTGAGCGGCTATGATTTAAAAACAGAAAAAGAGAATGCTTTATCTGCTGTTGAACAAAATTATTTCAACACAAGAGGCGGCATCAATGAATTAGAGGATAAACTACGTAAACGGAATCGAAATCGGAATGAAGCCCAGATGAAGATTACCAATCTGAAGGACAAATTCAATGAATTGAAATTGGAATTATCTTCGATTGGAGAACGAATGCGTATTGAGTTCAATATCTCAGTGGATGAAATCATCCAACAAGAGCCTAATCCAAAATTTGAAGAGAGTTTCTTAGTGGAAAAAACAACTCGCCTCAAAAAACGATTGGACAACTACGGCGAAATCAACCCAATGGCCGTAGAAGCTTACGATGAAATGAAAATACGTCATGATAACATTACCAGCCAGCGGGATGACATCATCGAAGCGAAAAAATCATTATTAGAAACCATCAAGGAAATCGAAGATACCGCGACGACGCATTTTATGAATGCCTTCAATCAAGTCCGAACGCATTTCATTGATGTCTTCCGAACACTATTTAGTGAAGATGATTCCTGTGATTTGAAATTAGCTAATCCGGAAACACCACTAGATTCTGAAATCGTTATCACTGCCAAACCAAAAGGTAAACGACCACAAAGTATTAATCAATTATCAGGAGGAGAGAAGACCTTAACAGCAACAGCCCTGTTGTTTGCTTTATACCTATTAAAGCCTGCTC
>CAYTVR010000319.1:0-8159 GCA_964441245.1 uncultured Saprospiraceae bacterium
ACGGGGCTCGAACCCGCAATCTCTGCTGTGAAAGAGCAGTGGCTTAAACCAATTCGCCCACAGGAGTATCTTTGTTTTATGTTGATCACGAATATTGTTCCTTCAAGGAACGATGTTCGTTTTATGAATCACATAATTATTTTTTTATGTTGTCCCGGAGGGCGTCGAACCCCCACCATATCCGTTAAAAGCGGACTGCTCTGCCAATTAAGCTACGAGACACTTTTGAAGTGTTGAAAAATTAACTCCTCTTTTAAATTTTGATTTTAGAGCAAAATCTCCTCCTCTTCGATTCGGTCGATATTCACTCTAAAATCAAAATGTCGGATTTATTTTTCAACAGGTGTAAATATTTGAAAGTATAGCTTTATATTTTTCTTCTTCGACAAATTGGGTGTAAAGAGACACTCAATTTGTCGAAGAACTATATTTTTGTAAAAAAAACGCGTTGAGATTACAGCGTTTTCAAGTAAGCTTTCTGTAGATTATGACTGACGTTTGCTGACGTCAGTGTTCCCACATTATCCACTCTTTTCGGTCGCCCGTCTAGAGTACTTACTAGATGCCAGATTTTCAATTCGAAAATTGAAATACATTGTGGTTGATCAGCACCTTAGACTTAGTTTGCATAGCGGCTCATTTGTCCGCGCTTTGCAATAGTGGTTTCCCACATTAGAGGTTGTTCCTCTACTATTAATCAAGCGTTCTTTAGAGCATTGCTCCAAAGCCGGCTTGAAAGAATGTGCACTACCTAACAGAATCTTGCGGATCCTGCCAGCCCATATTTTGCAATGGGTTTAGGCAACTACTACACCACAACGCCCGAGACTTGTGCTTGTTCTTTCTTCAGATTTTAAGTCTGACGCTCTTTTCCAGAGCTGGTAGTTTTGGACATTCAAAAGAAGCGTCTCGGGGTGGTTCCGTAGATTTTAGCCTACAGAATACCAAGCTCCTTTTTGTAGACCTCCCGGTCTACCGTACTTCAGTCCAACGATTCGTTTCCGAACAGCTGGGCTTGATACTGGATACAGCTAGATAAAAGTGGATAACTCTTAAAAAACCATATACCTACAACTTTCCCTGTTGATGTCTCCATCTCAAGCTCCTTATCCTTCGGGAGCTATATTGGCCCTTTTTTCTCAGCGGTCGCCCCTGAAAATTAGACACAATATGTTCGTTGCTTGCTTACTCAAACGCATCCGAAGACCCGTCTCCAATACAGTTACTTCTGTAAAGGATTTAGCCCCGTTGCCGGGGTTATTTAACGACAGTAAGCTGCCGTTTTAAAACCCAACTCAATAGCAGAAATTTTCTCCACTATTTGTTGTTAGATTTTAGTTTTTTTATGTCAAAGAACATAGTTGCTTAGGATAATCCTCTAAGCGGATGTGTTGCGCAGAAGGGACTCGAACCCTTAGCCCATGCTTATGAGACACGGATGTTAAACCACTTACACTACCGCGCAATTTTTTTAAATTTTATTTAATCAGACACCTTTGTGCATGACTTTATTTTGGTGGCAACACGGGAGTTGAACCCTGCCCTTCCCGGTTTCAACGGGACGCTCTCACCCCGAGAGCCTTATTGCCTATATTTAGTGCTATGGTGTTTTTGTATTATGGTGTTATGGATTCTTAATACGTTGAAAACGTAACACTCGAACACTTTGATACCAAAACACTACAACACCATATTCTACAACACTAAGCCGTCCTCACGGTAGGACTTGAACCTACAATCTACTGCATATAAGGCAGGTGCTTTGAACCATTTAGCTACGTGAAGTTTTCAAAACTTTTTTCTTTTTTTAGTCCTAAAGGCTGGACTCGAACCAGCAACCTTCCGTGTATCAGACGGATGCGCTAACCAGTTGCGCCACCTCAGGAAATTAAAATTATAATCGAACGTTTTCGATTTTGGAAGCGATGATTGGACTCGAACCAATGATCTACTCTTTGTAAGAGAGCCGCGTTTGCCGCTACGCTACATCGCCATTTGAGCAAGTAGACGGAATCGAACCGTCGTCATCTGGGTGGAAGCCAGTAACTCTACCATTGAGCTATACTTGCTAGTTATTAGTACTCCATTTTTATTTCAAGCGGAAGATAGAGGACCCGAACCCCAAGCGACCTAACTCGCTATCTAGTTTTCAAGACTAGCCGCCACTCCAATGTAGCTGCTTTATCTTCCTTATTTTCAATTTGCTTTTCTCAATCTTTATTGAGATTTATTAATTTGATTTTTGACTATCGTCATGGTACCCTCGGTGAGATTCGAACTCACACTTTACAGATCCTAAATCTGACGTCTCTGCCGTTGGACTACGAAGGCATTTAATTTTTTTTTGAGCTGGCAGTAGGACTTGAACCTACAATCTCCTGATTACAAATCAGACGCAATACCAATTATGCTATGCCAACAATTTTGCGATTAAGATAGGACTCGAACCTATATCAAACACCTTAACAGGGTGCCGCTTTACCATTAAGCTACTCAATCGATTTGGTGTTAAGGTATTTGAGTGTTAAAGTGTTAGTGTTTCTTTTTACGTGAACACCTTAACACCAATGCACTTTAACACTAAGTCTCCGTGGAAGCTATGGGAATCGAACCCATCACACGCTGCTTGCAAAGCAATGTCGCCTGCCTTGGACATGCGCCCCCGAAATAAAAGCATGTGGAGAAAATGAAATGAGCACGCTCTTGCGAGCAATTCTAGACATCCCCATTTTTGATAAAATGACTTTGAGGGGATGGCAGGATTCGAACCTACAAAACTTGAAAACAAATCAAGTTGTCAACCAATTGCGAAGTAACCCATGTTCTCACTACCACATATTTTTTGATAGTCAAAAACCAATATTTCAAATAACTTTTTTTGCGGTAATGACGGGAATCGAACCCGCAACTTGAGGATAGACAATCCACTGCTCTACCGTTGAACTACATCACCGTTTTAATTAAAATCAAAACTTTATTTTGATTCGTTTTTTGCAAAGTTTTATCAGGCATCTCATGGTCCGTTGACCTAGATGCTAAGAAAGTGGAGGAAAATAAAAAGAGTTTTTTAGCGCTCTGCCATTTGAGCTATTCCGACATATATGTCGGAAGCAGGATTTGAACCTACAACCTCTCGAGTATGGATCGAAGTATCTCTTTTTTTACTGCCACTTATGTTTTATAACAGTACAATTGTATTTTACCTTTGGTGATATTAGCATGGTATGACCAACATCGTTTTGTTGGAAATATCTTTGCTAGATATCAATTATTTTTTATTAAAATAGGTGAACAAAATTTAGTCATGTTTTTAGGCCGAGGCCTGGCTGGATTTGCACCAGCGACTTTCTTATTAAATGTAAGATGCTCTACTAACTGAGCTACTAAGTAACATGAACTATCGGTATCACCTAAGTTTTTAAATCTACATTTAGTATTGCTCAAAAATCGAATCCTAATATCGGGAGGAAATTAATTCGTTAAGCATTACTTAGTAGAAAATATTTCAATATTTTAAACCTTTCGGCAGACTACAATAAAATGGAAAAAGAAAAATAATACCTTGTTTGTAGCTGCCTTACTAACAGCTGCAAACTCCTTTGAGGAAGGCTGTTAGAATGGTTGTTTATCAAATGTCTCGGCTTTAATCGAATCCAGATTGCCTGATATGGCATTCCGTTCCGAGCCCGTTCGCACTAGCGAATCGATGGAGACTATGAGATTGATATTTTTGATTAAATGTAACATTGAATTTTTAAAATTTATTTCGTTGTTAAGTACGGTATAGAAAAGGAAAATAAGGAAAGAATAGTTCCACAGAAGTTCAAAAAAAAATAATAAAAAATAACAAGATGGAGTTAAGTAGCTGATAATCAGGTGTTTTGGGCTGATTATTTTTTATTAAAATAAAAGTATGAAAAATGTTTTTTAAGAGTAGCTGAAGTGCTGATTCCGATATTGGGCTTGTTATTCAAAGAAAACATGCTAGAAGAAAAGAATTTCTTAGTTTCTACATCAGTACTAATTTAAGTGATCTGGAGAGGCTGATGACGATCAATAATTACAATAAGCAATAAATAATGCAGCACTATATAAGGCCCAGTCAATTGAATTGCTCTAAGTAGAGACGACTTAGGCGGTTAATTTATTTGATGAGTATTGTTCTTCTATATTTTTAGCAAAGCTAAAGAAAAAACAAGCGCCTTCTCCTTCCGCTGATTCAAGATGGATGTCTCCACCATGTTGGCTAACAATTTTTTTACAAAGAGATAAACCAATACCTGTTCCTTCATATTTAGATTTGTTATGTAAGCGATTGAATAGAATGAATATTTTCTCCTGATACTCTTTAGCTATACCAATGCCATTATCTTTTATTGAAAAAGTATAAAAATCATTTACTTCTACGCAATCAATATCAATGGTTGGCGAATCACTATCATTGAACTTAATAGCATTCGTAATCAAATTAGCAAAAAGCATATTGACTTTGGATTCGATTCCGATTAAGTTACTGGGTAACTTACCAATATTTATTTGGACTTTTTTTTCTTGAATGACTAAACTCAGATCCTTAAGAATTGAACTGACTAGTGTGTTGACATTAATGTTTGAAAAATTTAAATCAGTATTACTGGTCTGAGAGTAGGTGAGTAAGCTGCGAATTAATTTAGACATTCGGTCAACGCCATTTGTAATAAAACCAATATATTCCTTGCCTTCTTCTCCTAGTAAGGTGGCATACCTTTTTTCAACTAAACTAGCGAAGCTACCAATGGTTCTCAAAGGTTCTTTAAGATCGTGTGATGCGATAAACGCAAACTGTTTTAAATCGTGATTAGATTGTTGGAGTTGTTCATTGAAACTTTTAAGTTCTTTTGTTCGTCTATTGACAATGATCTCAAGGTCTGCATTTTGTTTTTTGAGTGCCTCTTGACTTTTTTCTAAAGCCTTGGCCATTTGTATCTTCTCAGAAATATCGCTTATCATGGCGATGGTATACTGAGGCTCATTTGTTATTGGATCATAAACGAAAGACATAGATATGTCTGTCCAAATTAGATGACCTTTTTTGTGATAGAAACATTTTTCATATCGGCAGTTCTTACCTTTTTGTTGAAGGATACCTTTGATCTCATGGAGTTCTTTTTGAATCTGATCCGAAGGAGTTAATTCAGCATAAAATCTTCCAATCAGTTCTTGTTTTGAGTAGCCAACTAAGGTGCAAAATTTTTGATTAATCTGGATGATCTTTCCTTCCATATCACTAAAGGCAATACAAAGAGGACTATGCTGATATATACTTTGATATAAAGACTCATTTTCTTTTAACATCCAATCAGGATCAGGTGGCATATTTATTTTATGCTGTTCACTCATAATATAATGTTCGTTTGATTTTGGATAAATCAAGAATTACGCCATTATATTTTAGATTGTAAATAAAAATGATTTTCGATGATTTTGTGACATCAAAACTACGTTGCTTTCTGAGGAAACCTTTTGTTGGTAAGGGTAAAATTTCTTTTTTGTGTAATAAAGTTAATAAATAGAGACACAAAAATTATTTCTTAGGTCAAGTCTATTTTATGGTGGGGATCTTTTGATTGTTTTTACGCTATGAATGGGTTGTAAATAACTTTCAGTGCTTATTTTTTAAACCAATTACCGATTCCGTATGGATCTTCTAGTTCGCCAGAGATATGTTCGTCTCGTATTTTCCATTGATTTTTTTCATGCTCAAGTACATAGCTTACGCGAAAAAATTGTTTGAACTTTTTTTCATTTATTCCGATAACTAATTTTATAACTCCAGAGACCCAAGCCAACTCTTCTCCTATTTTTTCACGTGGTCCTTCCTGCCATCCGATGCTATTCATGGTTAGATCAGATTGACAGAAATTAATCCAAGCTTTGGCCATATTTGAATAATTAGTAGTCGCTAAACGAGGTCTTTTCAATATAGGATAAATATGATCCTTTAGGATATAATTTTGAGAAATTAGATCGACATTATTGTCAATGATGGCTTGGTATAAGGCATTGATAGATGCTTTAGGGCTCATTTAAATATAACATTTGAAAATGTTAATTATTAAAAGAATGGATGTATTTAATAACAACGATCAAATATATAAAGGTTTTTCATAAATCAAGCCAATTACTTAGCCAATTTATAGTTTAAACCCTATTGGCCGACATGGTCAATTCTATTGAATGAGTATTTACTTTTTGACTTTTCACTTAATTAATACAAAATAGAAATCGCATCTCAATGTGACTCAAGATGCGATTTTACTAGGATGCAAGTCGTATAAACTTGCTTTCGCTAAAACCTAAAAACTACTGTAACAGACTATCTTTGGTGCTCCTGTTATTCGAATTTTTATACGCGAATATTCGAGCCCTTATTTTTTATTGAAAAATCCAGTTTAACTTTCTAGCTAAAATATTATCCGTCAAGGTTAAACCGTCATCTGTTTTTTCTATTTGATAAGCAGTAGACTCATCACTTCCCAAATCAGTCAGCGTCAAAATAACGCTATCTCCTTTTGTACTAATTCTCCAAACTTTATTTTCAACTTCAGAGTGACCATTGGCATAGAGCGTAGTGATCTCTAATCGGCCAATCTCTTGAAATTTGTATATTCGATCGATTCCGTTTTCAATATTGAAAGCGGTCAATGTTTCCAACCAATTACCTTGTAACAAGATTTCTTTAACTCCTTTAGCTAGTACCTCTATAGCTTTATTGTCACCAAGAACAATTTTCACTTCTGGAGCCATGGTGTCTGCTACTGCAAACGCATTGCTGCTAAAGGAAAAAAGGAGAGATAATATGACAACTATTTGCATCTTCATTTTAAATGTGCTTTTTTTTGATCTTTAAATAGCCTGGGGTACGTTCTTTATTACAAATACAAAGATATATCCCCAAGGTTGCATTTGCCAACCTGATTCGACCATCATGTTTAATTAATCGATGAACGAATCATTAGTCGATGAATGGTTAAAAACGAAGGTTTAATGACTTTAGTTCATCTAATTTCATTCCTGAAAAAAAGGGGATTTTCGTATATTTTGTACGCTTTCGGACAGCAAAGATTTATATTTACGTCAAGTGGTCGAAAATGAACATATATGTTGTTTTGTGCTCATTTACCAACAGAAATTTTTTTGTTAAAGTTTTAAATTATTTTTGAATAACTTCATTTCAACAATTTTATAGTTAAATCTTATATGCTTATAAAAACACGTGGCATTATTTTTCGGGCAGTTAAATACTCTGAAACGAGCATCATCACAGATGTTTATACTGAAGAAAAAGGCTTACGGACTTATATCATTAGTGGAGTAAGAACTAAAAAATCCAAAGTGAGCGCTGGTTTATTACAGGTGATGTCTTTGGTGGATTTGATTGTTTACCACAGAGATGACAAAGACATGCAACGAATCAAGGAAATCAAACCTGCTCATGTTTTCCAATCTATTCCTTTTGATGTTCGAAAAGGAGCAATCGGTATGTTTATGGTAGAGTTGGCTAGAAAAGCGATCCGTGAGCAGGAGGAAAATCAATCTTTGTTTCATTTTTTATTTCAAACATTTCAACATCTAGACACAACGAAAGAAGCGATTGGCAATTTACATTTATGTTTTATGATTGGTTTATCAGGCTATTTGGGTTTTTTACCCGAAGGGGAAGCGACTCCCTCCAAACCATTTTTTGATTTAAGAGAAGGTGTTTTTACCCCGGAATCACCTCATCATAGTTATGTTTTGAAAGAAGAAATGGCGCTTTTGTTTAGTCAATTTTTAAAAACTACGCCCGAATCTTGTCATCATATTTCGATCAATAGATCTCTCCGAAATGAATTATTACAACAATTGATTACCTTTTATCGATTACATATTGAAAACTTGCAGACCATTAATTCCCATCTGATTTTAAAGGAAATCTTTTGAGATATAACTCAAAATTTAAAGTAGATTTCAATAAAACAGCTTTATTACGTGACTTTTTAATCTTTTTAAACAAGATTCAGGGTAATCACCTATTGTATAAGAATGACATAATAAGCACCTTTCGACCATCGTTAGCTAGTAGAAGTAAGAGAAAATACGACTTCAACAAAAGGAAATAACCAAAACACATGGAAACC
>CAYTVR010000320.1:0-8155 GCA_964441245.1 uncultured Saprospiraceae bacterium
CCTTCAGGTCTCCCAAGATCTGTTAAACTAACCGATTGATAATCTACTTGATGCAGTTCAACAAATGTATTTAACCAAGCATCTGCAATACTGGGAAATTCTTCTGGTGTAACTTGTCTTTTTTGAGCTTCTCTAAAATTGAGAATGATGCCTTCTACTTTTTCCATGATATAAAATGGTGCACCTAGAATATCTTTGTCATCCGAAAAAGCAAGTGCTTTGGGAGATTTGGGGAAGGCTTTGTACAAACGAGACAACACTTTATATTCTCGTCCCATATCATGCCCTCGCTTGATTGCACCAAATGGAGGTCTACGCAAGACTAATTCTTTTCCGTCAATCTTCAACAAATAAGTCAAATTAGAGAAACCTGTTGAGAATTGATCTACAGCTAAATTACTTTTGATATCATCAATCAAGTTTTGTTCTTTCAAAAATTTAAGCAAGGTTGCCTCATTGAGTTCTTCGCCCTTACGAACATTTTGATTTGGATATAATTCTGACATTTTGTGTTGGAGTATTGTGGTTTTATGGTATGGCTGTTTTTTTAGGCCATGTATTTTTTGATCGTGTTTTTTCCCAGTTGGTATAAATGAACTTCATCTGGGCCATCCGCTAATCTTAATGTTCTCGCTGCTGCGAAAAAATGAGCTAGTGGCGTGTCAGAACTGACTCCTTTCCCTCCATGGATCTGCATCGCTCGATCTATTACTTTTAAAGCCATGTTAGGCGCTACAATTTTAATCATTGCAATTAAATCCTTGGCCGCTTTGTTGCCTTTTTTGTCCATTTTATCCGCTGCGGAAAGGGTGAGTAATCTTGCTTGCTCAATTTCACAACGAGAGTGTGCGACCTCTTGGCGTACGCTACTAAAATCTTTTATCGCTCGACCAAAGGCCACTCTTTCTGCTGTTCGCATGGACATAAGTTCTAGTGATCGCTGTGCCATTCCTATCAAACGCATACAATGATGAATTCGACCTGGGCCTAGTCGACCTTGAGCAATTTCAAAGCCTCTACCCTCGCCTAGCAATAAATTTTCTTTTGGAACTCTTACATTTTTCAATTCTATTTCTGCATGACCTTCCGGACTATCGTAGTAACCAAAAACAGATAAAGGACGAATAATTTTTAAACCTGGAGTATCCATTGGAACCAAGATCATACTTTGCTGTATGTGTCTTTGAGCAGTTGGATCAGTTTTTCCCATGACGATGGCAATTTTACAATTCGGATCCATTGCTCCAGAAGACCACCATTTTCTACCATTGATAACATATTCATCTTGATCCGCTACAATAGAGGTTTCGATATTTGTCGCATCAGAGGAAGCAACTTCTGGTTCTGTCATTAAGAATGCAGAACGAATTTCGCCATTAAATAAAGGAGTCAACCATTGCTCTTTTTGTGCCGCAGTTCCATATTTGGCCAATACTTCCATGTTGCCTGTATCTGGTGGGCTACAATTGAATATTTCTGAGGCCCAAATGATGCGTCCCATGATTTCTGCTAGAGGAGCATACTCTAAATTGGTCAAACCAGGGCTTAAGTCTTCATAGCTTTTAGGTAGAAATAAATTCCATAATCCTTCTGCTTTGGCTTGTGCTTTAAGGTTTTCGATTCCAGGCCATCGTTTCCATAAATTTTCTGGATTGGTATAAAACGTGTCTACTTCTTTTTCAACAGGATAGACATAGTCTTTCATGAAGCGATTGAGCTTCGCCTGTAGTTCTCTTGACTTAGGGCTGTATTCAAAATTCATATGGAGGGTTTCAACAAATCTTCCTTTCAAAACCAAAATCCATCTTCAATAATTGGCGGAACCAAATATGTAGATGGATTTTGGACTTAGAAGAAAGCTAAATAGGTTTTATTAAATCTTATACAAAAACTTTCTTTTCTGTTGGTAAAGTAAGTACTTCTTCGTTCATAATTGTTTCCGCAAGGGAAGTATTTTTACTCAATTCATACTTAAAGAAAAACTTCATTGCATGCACTTTACTTTCGTAAAAATCAGTAGAATGTGCCTGATCACCTGTAAGCAAAGCTTTTTTAGCTTCTAAAGCCATTTCCAACCAAAGCCAAGCGATCACAATGTTACTAAAAAATTCCATAAAGAGAGAAGCATCAGATACAAAGCGTTGATATTCTCCTTTTTTAGCGAAGGTGGTTAAGAAGCCTAAAACCTCTTGAGCTTGAATCAATTTGTCCCCTAATTTTTTGGCATATGGTTTCAATGCATCTACTTGGCCCGCCTCTACAATCACTGTCATCATTTCTGCGACTAAGGCTTGTACTGCAGCACCACCTTTCATAGTTACTTTTCTACCCAATAAATCTAGCGATTGAATTCCTGTAGTTCCTTCATAAATGGAGAAAATACGAATGTCTCTATGATACTGTTGTAAAATGTATTCAGAACAGAACCCATAACCACCCAAGACTTGTAAACCATTTGAAACGGCTTCTGCACCTTTTTCAGCAGAGTACGTTTTGACAACCGGAAGTAAGATCTCTGTTAATAATTCATACTTTTCTTTTTCCGCTTCATTAGTGGTCGTCGTCATGATGTCAACATATCTAGACGCTTTTAACACTAAGCTTAAAGATCCTTCAACGATAACTTTTTGCAGCAGCAACATTCTTCTTACATCTGGATGATTGATAATCAAGGTTTGTTCTGCTTCTACATTTTTTCGGCCACTATTGTTGATGGCTCGACCTTGAGCTCTTTCGTTAGCATAAGTAAGCGAAGCTTGGTAAGCTGCCATCGCAATAGCCGCTGCTCCCCTACCTACTCCAATTCTGGCGCCATTCATCATCAAGAACATGTACTTTAATCCTTTATGAGCTTCGCCGACCAACCATCCTTGACAGTTATCGTTTTCGCCAAACATCAAATGAGTCGTTGCATAACCTTTTTGTCCCATTTTTTGGAAATCTCCAGCAGTCAATACATCGTTAGGTTCTAAACCTCCATGTGCTGCGGGGCGATTCTTAGGAACCACAAATAATGAAATGCCTTTTGTGCCCGCAGGAGCACCTTCTATACGTGCTAATACCAAGTGAACAACATTCTCTACTCCTTGATAATCTCCACCAGAGATAAATATTTTTTGACCTTTTAATTGATAAGAACCATCACCTGTCGGTACCGCCGTGGTAACGATGTCAGATAACGAGCTTCCTGCTTGTGGCTCAGTCAAACACATTGTCCCTCCCCATTTTCCAGCTAACATATTCGGAACATAGACTTTATTCAATTCTTCGTTGGCAAAATGAACGATGAGTTCTGCAGCTCCTAAAGTCAATCCAGCGTAACCGGGTAAATGATTGTTAGCAGCCTCTTGAATATAATTCGAAGCAGTGTGAACCATCCCTGGAATCTGTAAACCACCATCATCATAATCAAACATACTTGCGATTAAACCTAATTCGCCAGCTTTTTTCATGTATTTTAACACGGCAGGATGAACTTCCACTGTGCCGTCCTTAAAAACAGCTGCTTGTTCATCCATTTCTTTAAAAACGGGAAATAAGTCTTTATCAGAAAAATCTTTTATGGAATTTAAAAACATATCCGTAGACTCCATATCATAGTCTGCATACCTTGGTCTGGCTAAAACCGAAGGTAAATCATTCACTTTGTAAAGAATAAACTTTAAAGTTTCGAAATCGATATACTTACTCATATTACTAATTATATTTTGTTGAAGTGTTTTAAATCAAGAAAAAATATTCTTGTTATACGCTTCTACAAAAGAAGTTAAAGTTCTTCAGAATGTCATTATACTGGTTTAATAAGTGAAGTAAATTTTTATGGCAAAATAAAACTAGGAAGAAAATTTCGTCTGAGTAAAATATTTTTAGGTATAAGTAATTCTTACCTTTTTGCAAAACTAGTCGGCTGGTTCTAAAAACTCTTTTGGTTTAGAATTAAGGAGAAGAATAAAATATAAATAAAGAGGGATAAGAAGGTAGGAGAATAGTGATTGCCCTTTACTGATTTCCGCTAAGACGCTTTCTAATTTTTGATAGACCAACAGGAGTTACTCCTAAATAAGAGGCGATTAAATATTGAGGGACTTTCTGAAAAAGTGCAGGACGTTTATTTAGCAATCGAAGATATCTCTTTTCATTAGTCATGGTATTTAGATGAGATACTCGACTGAATGTTTTTAAGACGGTATCTTGCATAGACAATCGACCAAATCGTTCTAAATCATGAGAGTGATCAAATATCTTTTGGACGCTTTCTCTGTCTACGGAACAAATAGTAGTGTCTTCCATGGCCACTAAATAACTAACGGTTGGTTTTTCTCGGGCAAAAGAATATAAATCAGTTACAAATTCATCATCCATAAAAAATTCAATCACCTTCTGTTTTCCATCCTTCAGCATATAATAACAGACACAGCCTTTTTCAATATAAAACCATTGGTTTACATATTGACCAGCTTTGAATAAATATTCACCTTTGGGTATTTCTTTCTTTTTGTAAAAACTTAAAAGAAAATCAGAATCTTCATCACTGATGTTATGGTAAGAATTAATTTTGTCTCTAAGCTTTTGCACGAGTTAGATTGGATAAGTCTAAAAATAAGATTTCTCATAGTCACGACCCAAGAAGGAGTTCTATCTTCTTTGGTCCTCTTTAAAAGCTATGATGCTTTTGTTGTCTTAATCGTTTCTGCTTCAATGAAAATACGATTGACGATCGGTAAGGTCGTTTTGATATCTTTTTCTAATTGATCAACCGAAGCTTCAATTTCATCTGATGTCAAATGATCTTTAAAATTTACATCTAAATTAACCAATACATCTTCTGGTCCAAAGAACAAACTTAGCGGACGCTTGAAAGCAGCTACATTTTTATTATCAGAAAGGATTTTTTCAATTTTGCTCACATCGTCTTGCATCAATCCTTCTCCGATGAGTAAGCCTTTACATTCTATTGCAAAAAAGAGGGATACACTAATCAACAGCAAGCCAATCAAAACAGAACCTAAACCATCAAAGTAAATAATCCCTGTAAAATCTCCTAAGAAAACACAGATCAAGGCAATCAACAATCCAAGTAATGCCGCTGTATCTTCAATAACGATAGCTGATGTAGACATGTCTTTACTATCTTTTAAGGCTTCAATTATTGTTTTATCGCCTCTTGTTTTATTGAATTCTTTCATGGCTACTCGTAAGGCCGCCCCTTCAAAGATCAATGCAAGAATCAAAACAACGTAATTCCATTTTACGTTGGTCAAGGCTCTTGGATGCAAAAGGTGTTCGATTCCTTCATATAAGGCGATACCTCCACCCAGTGCAAATATTAAAATAGCTACGATAAAACTCCAGAAATATACTTCGTTTCCATATCCGAAAGGATGCTTATCATCGGCTGGCTTTTGACTTCTTTTGATACCAAATAAAAGTAAAAGGCCATTCCCGGTATCCACTAATGAATGAATACCTTCAGAAAGCATAGAAGATGAGCCCGTAAAAAACGAGGCAACGAATTTGCTTATAGCTATAAGTGAATTGGCGATAATTGCGCCCCAAATTGCTTTTTTTGATGATCCTGCCATGCCGCAAAAGTATCATTTTTTTTGATAATTTTTAATAAAAGAAAGGATTGAAATATCATTTTTTCAAATCAATTCAATGATTCTTGTTTTTCTATAGTTATTCAAGCATTTAAGCGTAAAAAAGGATATTCCCCTATTAAAAACCGTTTGTTGAATTAGAAGAATCTGTTTTTTATTGGTTAAATTTAATGATGAAACATTTTTTACGCTATTGCCCTGTTGTCATTTTTTCAATTTTTGTTGGCAGCCAAATTACGGAAGGAGTACTGCTCGTTCCATATTGGCAATCTTTATCCTCTGATGATTTTTATTCCTACTACAAAGCGTTCGGTCCTCGAATTGGTCAGTTTTATACCATTCTGACCATTGTTGCAGCTCTAATTCCTATTTCATTTTCAATTTATTGTAAACTCATTAATTCAAATGCTTTTAAATGGGCGCTAGGCTCTTCATTTTTTGCAGTTCATTTTATTCTTTGTTTTTATGTCTATTTCAAAGGTGCAAATGAATTGTTTTATCAAGCTGCTCTTTCTGATATAGCATTAAAAAAAGAATTAGTTACCTGGAGTTATTGGCATTGGGGAAGAGTTGCACTAGAGATTATTTCACTTATCTTTTTGATTTTTTCTATGATTAAAATTCAAACTAGAAGTATCACTTGAGTTCAAACTTTTACTTTTTCTTGGTTTTAATGATTTTTGACTATCGCTCTTTTTCTGTCATAGCAGCTAATGTTTTCTTGTATTCCTGACTTCCAAATTCAATCTCCATAAGTTTTCTTTCCTTAAATTTAATAGTCTGTAAATAGTTCTCCTCTTTCGTCTTGGCAGACTGAAATTTGAGTTACACAATTGAGATTAAAGAGATAGTTAGGCCTAAAAATCTTAATTTATTCGTAACTATTCAGGTACAATATCCAATAAAAAGACCTGAATTTTAGATTTCAAAATTTCAGAAAAACATAGTCAGTTATCCACAAAAAACGTGTATGTATTGTGTATATCTTTATTGATTAATACTTTCATAATCGACTACTTATACCGATCTTTGGCTTAATGGAAAGCGATTCTAAATATAAAAAATTAGAAGCATTAATATTAAGTAATCAAAAGACTGTAAATGATCTTTATGAAAAGGTAGTTACATTGTCTAATGAGAATAATAAACTAAACGAAGAAGTCATTGGATTAATCGACACCAATATCGATTTAGCAACTAAACTTGATGAGACGCAAATTAAAATTAATGAGATATCAAGCAAGTTAAAAACCTCTGAAGCAGAAGTGTCTAAATTGAAAAAAGAAAATGATTCTTTAAGAAAGAAAATTTATAGAAAAAACAGTAGAAATAGCTCTATTCCTCCTAGTCAAGATCCCAATCGAATAAAAAAGAATCAATCACTTCGTGAAAAATCAGGTAAAAAACAAGGAGGGCAAACTGGTCATAAAGGATCAACTTTAGACTTCTACTCAAAATCAACACAAGTAATCAATCATTATCCAAATGAATGCGAATGCTGTGGAAATAGATCTTTTTTATCCTTTGATAAATATCGAAGAAGGCAAATTATTGATCTGCCCAAAACACCGCCAGAAGTAATTGAACATTGGACTTATCAAGGCGCTTGTACTTGTGGACATCACACTCAAGGAACTTTCCCTAAAAATGTAAAAGCACCTATTAGTTATGGACCAAAAACACTCGCCCTCATTAGCTATTTAAGTGTCAGACAATTTATTCCAATAAAAAGAATCGAGGAAATGTTTCGACAAGTTTATGGAATGAAAATTTGCGCTGCAACAATCAATAATAAATTAGCTCAAAGCAGTGATAAATTGTTGAAATTATACTCTTGGATTTATAATGAAATAATGAAAAGCGATGTGGTAGGTAGCGATGAAACAGGATGTAACATTAATGGAGACAACAAATGGATGTGGACTTGGCAAACTAATTCTTTAACCTATTTACGATTATCTAACTCTAGAGGTGCTCAAACAATTAATGACGTTTTTCCTCAAGGATTACCTAATGCTATAATGGTTCATGATTGTTTAAGTGCTCAATTTTTAATAAAAGCTAAAGGACATCAAATTTGTATAGCGCATTTATTGAGAGAGCTAAATTATTTTATAGAAATTGGAAGTAAATGGAGTATAAAATTTAAACAGAAACTAAAGGAAGCTCTTAATCTACTCGAAAAAATAAAACAGTATCCAAAGAAAAACTACAACCTCTGTATTAAGAAAATCAATAACGAAATTGATAAACTGCTGGCTGACAAACAAAAAAAGAAAGGGAAAATCCCAGCATTTATAAAGAGAATTATAAAACGGCGAAAATCGCTTTTGAGATTCTTAGATGATCCAAGCATCCCTCCTGATAATAATGCTTCGGAAAGAGCTTTTAGAAATGTCAAAGTAAAATTGAAAGTCTCTGGTATGTTCAAAACAGAATCTGGCGCTGATCAATTTGCTATTATTAGATCCGTCATAGATACTTTTATAAAAAGAGACCAACCTGTTATGAACTCACTCATAAAGGCCCTATCTTAGTGTACCTGAATAGTTACA
>CAYTVR010000321.1:0-8155 GCA_964441245.1 uncultured Saprospiraceae bacterium
GGATACCTACGTTTTTTGCCTCGATTAAAGAAAAAACAATTCTTCACCTTTGTTACAAGTTATTCTTCACATGATCCTAAACAATATTTATGAATTGAGTATCTTGTGGCGTTTTTGAATCTTGCTTCTGAAGAGAAAATTTATTTGCTCTCAGAAAATCATTGATGATACCAGATATTTGTATGACAGATCAGCTATATAAGGAGATGACTCAACCCAACTTTAAAAACCCAAAAGCATGTCTGCTTTTATTGGGAAGTGTGTTGATACTTTTTATTGGTTTCAAAGTGATATTCTATGCGATGTTTTTAGTTGAAAATCGACCAGGCCCGATTCTTTTTGATCCGGTTCATCAATTTTTGCCTGCTCCAATTAATTTTTCTAACCAGATTTTTATTTCGACTTACTCAGCGGTATTTGTGATTGCAATGGACAGTATATCGAAAGGCCCCAATCAATTGAGTAAAGTTTGTCTAGGCTATTCCCTAATTCTTTTTTTACGAAGTGCAAGTATGGTATTGGTCCCTTTGGATCCTCCTGAAGGATTGATTTTATTGATCGACCCATTGATTTCTTACTTTAATCCAGAGCCTTTTGTGGCTACGAGAGATTTGTTTTTTTCGGGACATTGTGCGAGCTTAGCTTTCTTCTATTTTATTGTTAAAAATAAATATGCTAAATACTTTCTTGCTTTTTTGAATGTCTTTGTGATCATTGCGATTTCTTTGCAAAGAGTGCATTATACGATCGATATTATTGGAGGAGTGATTGTTGCTTATGGCGTTTTCCGATTGATGGAAAAAATATTCTTTACTTACGTCGATCCTTTTTTCCGTAAGGAAAAGAAAACGGTTCCTCCCATTTTTTATAGTAAAAAAGATTCGATAAAAAATGGCTAACTAGATGCCACCAGAAAGGACAAACTAAGAGTAGTCCAATTTTTTCTATAGTTTGAAAAACTTGTAAATTCGAACAATAATTTAAAACTACTTCATGATTAATCACCAATCTATCACCACCAAAAGGAAATCCATTTTCCTAATATTTTTTTCTTTTTTTATTATTCACATTTCATGTGACCATCCTGCACCAAAGGAGAATGTGAAGGAAATAGTAGTGAGTAATGAAAACAAAATAAAAGATTCCGCAAAACTATTGAGACATGTTGTCCTCTTTAAGTTTAACGAAAAAGCTACAGACGAAATACTAAAAACAATCGAACAAGCATTTGCTGCTTTACCAGAAAAGATATCAGCAATCCACTCTTTTGAATGGGGAACGAATAATAGTCCTGAAGGTTTAGATAAGGGATTGACTCATTGTTTTTTGGTAACCTTTTTATCGGAAGAGGATCGGGCTACATATCTGCCGCATCCTGCACATCAAGATTTTGTCAAGTTGATTGGACCTTATGTTGAGGATGTTACCGTTGTCGATTACTGGACAGAATAGAGGTGTCAAAGAACCGAAAAATATATAGTGCCATTGAAAAGAAATTTGGTGTTATGCCTTCTGCTCTATTTAACGAATCAATAGTTTTTGAAAACTAGAATTTTTTTCGCTTTGTAAACGAATGATATAAACGCCAGGAGATAGATATTGGATATTTATCTGTTGCTCTTGGTTCACTACTGAAAAAGATGCGCCGATTTTTTTTCCGTCAAGGGAAAAAAGATCCACTTGGACAGGAGAAGCAAAATAATGTTGAATCGTAAAAACACCTTCATTAGGATTCGGGAAAATTTGAAAGGATTCTTCTTGAGAGACAAGGGAAGGAATAGAAGTAGTTGGGTTGCAAGTCTCATTGATATAAGAAGAAACATTTTGACGAATATGATCAAAAGTGGGATAGAACATTCCTCCGGGACATTCAGTAGCACAGCCATCTTGATGTCCACTGATATGATGTAAATCTAATCCAGAAGAAGTGTGCGTGGAAGTAGTCAATGGATCTAAATCATCGACACAACAATTCCAAGCCAGAAATTCTTCTAGTTGAGAGACCGCTGCGGCACTGGGTAAATTGACAGAGAAATTACCCAACATACAGATGCCTGCAGTTCTTGCATTTGTTCCACAAAAGTGAGCACCTTGTATATCTTTTCCACGACCTTCGTACAAATTTCCCTCCGGGTCAACTAACCAATTATAACCGATATCACTCCAACCATTGACATTGACATGTTGATTCCAAATACTTCTAACCACTGCTGGCCAATCCGCAGGACCATTGCCCGTTGCAGAATGGTGAACAATCAAATGAGTAATATCCGTCGCTGAAGGATTTGGATTGGGTGGACAACCTAAAGGACACCAATCATCTCTACTTTCAAAATTAGGCATTGGACAGCTACAAAGATCCATTTCCACCTCATCGCTATTTTGAGAAAAAGGATTGTCGCTTTCTCTTGGATTATAAAAATGTAAGGCAATGTTTTTTACAGGATTTTCAAAATCTTTATTTAGTCTTAGAATGAATTTGATATGTGTGATTTTGGCATCAAGGAATTGAAGTTGGCTGACTATTTCCCCTTTTTTGTTATCGACATGCGCATCTTTTTTTAATTCAATCCATGGACTCCAATTTTCATTATCAGTAGTATGTTGAAAAACTATTTGCGTTAAATTCAATGGATCGTCACACTCCCAAGAAGCAGAAAAGGCTAAAAAGGGTTGGATGTTTTCTAAAGGAATTTTGATAGACTTAGAAACAAGATAAGCGGATTGTTGCTCTGCTATTTTTTTGATGGACTGATCTTCAATACGCATATTGTATATCCTTTCAAAATGTTGACTGTCGTCTAAATGAATTTTTTCAAGGCGGTATTCTGGTAGGATTATTTGCGCCATTCCCGTAAAGGAAAAATTTAAAAGCAACAAGAGAAATAGATATTTGGAGAACGCGTACATCTTTTTATTTTAAAAGAATTGAAAACTAACTAGCTATTTGTATGTTTGTTCTTCTGGTTTAAAAAATGGAGGAATCAACTTTAACCTTTTTCCACCTATCAAACAAAAGAACAAGGATGTCAAAGATACAAGAATTGCTACAACCATTTCCTATTCAAGTCAAACTTCCAGTTCAATGGGGGGAAATGGATGCCTTTCGGCATGTGAACAATACCATATATATACGTTGGGCAGAGACTGGGCGACTGGAGTACTTTCGTCAAATGAACTTGAAGATGGATGAACCAGAGAAAGAGGATTTTGGTGTTATTTTGGGATGGCAAGATTGTAAATATATTTTTCCAGTACGTTTTCCAGATACGGTTTTTGTCGGAACACGAGTGACGGAGTTGGGGGAGTACCACTTTTATATGGAATGCCAGATTTTTAGTGAAAAGCATGATCGTATTGTTGCCATTACCAAACACAAGATTATAGCATTTGATTATCGATTGAATCAAAAAATATTGATTCCAGAAATATTACGAGACCGAATAGGAGCTATAGAGCAAAAAGGGGAGGAAGATTGACTATCCAATATCGAGTCACCAATTTATTAGAGAAATAGCAAGTGTTTTTTAAAAATATTTGTAAATAGAGTGTATGATTTTTTTGCAAAAAAAATAGGCCAAGTATCGTGAACGATCATTGGCCTATTTTAATGTTTATTGCTTAAGGATGCTAAAACCTAGGTTTCTTTTTGAATTTCTTAGGTTTTTTGGCTTTCCAATTTTTTTTATCTCCTCGGTATTTTTTCTTTGGTCGATCAGCAGCTCTCGGTGTATCTTCATTTACTCGAATTGATCGATCTTTGATCACAGAGTCGTTGAACTCATCGTAAATCATTTTGGCAGAATCTTCTTCGACATCGAAGAAGGTATGCATTCGACGCAAGTCAATTTTGCCGATCGCTTGACCAGATATTTTGGCAGTAGTGCAGATGAGCGATAAAAACCCAGCTTTGTCTACTACATCCATCGAACCAATATTAATAAAGATTCGTTTCATTCGAGCGGTACGTGTTTGCTTGTGCCGATCTTTAGATTTCATATTCAAATCTGGAGAGTGGCGATAGTTTTCGAGGAATCGACTAAAAGAAAGAGAAGCCAACTTACCTACTAATTCTTCTTTAGAGACCTCTTCTAACTCTTCCAAAATAGCCGGTAAAAATCGTTCAATTCCATCACTAACTTTCATCTCTTTAAGGCCACGGATATACGCTAATAATCGTCCTTCACAAATTTCTTGACCTGTAGGAATTCGAGCAGCAGTAAAATTTATGCGAATGACTTTTTCTAATCGACGCAATAAAGATTTGTCTCGTGGATCTGCTAAAATTAATGAAATTCCTTTCTTACCTGCTCGGCCAGTACGACCTGCACGGTGCGTATAAAAAGAAAGATCATCTGGAATATTATAATGAAAAACGTGAGTGATTTCTTTTACATCAATCCCTCTAGCGGCGACATCGGTGGCAACCAAGACTTGTAATCGACGAGATCGAAAATTACCCATGACTCGATCCCTTTGCGATTGATTCAAGTCACCATGAATAGCATCGGCATTATAACCATCTTGAGAAAGTTGATCCGCTAATTTTTTAGTGTCCATTCGGGTACGGCAAAAAATAAGACCGAAAGCATTGGCTTCAAAATCGAGAAAACGTTTTAGCGTATCATATCTTTCTCGTCTTCTGACCAATACATATTGATGATCAATATCAACGTTACTTGTATTCTTATGACCTACCGTTAATTCAAAAGGATCAGTCATATAGTTTCTCGCAATTCGTCGAACATCTTGAGGCATGGTGGCTGAAAATAACCAAGTTGCTTTAGTATCAGGCGTATTGCTTAAGATATCATCAATCTCTTCTTTGAATCCCATGTTGAGCATCTCATCTGCTTCATCTAAAACAACATAAGATACGCTTGACAAATTCACGGCTCTACGTTTGATCATATCGCGTAAACGTCCAGGAGTAGCTACGACGACTTGAACCCCCTGTTTGACTTCACGAATTTGCTTCATGATGTCAGCGCCACCGTAGATGGCAGTGATTCTAAGTTTTCGAATGTGCTTGGCGAATTTTTTTAAATCGTTTGTAATTTGTAAACACAATTCTCTGGTAGGAGCGAGAACTAATCCTTGGGTATGGCTTTGTGTAGCATCGACTAGATGTAACATTGGTAATCCAAAAGCGGCTGTTTTCCCAGTACCGGTTTGAGCTAATCCGACCAAGTCACCACTATTTTCCAATAAATGAGGAATGGCTTGTTTTTGTATCGGAGTGGGCGTTTCAAAACCGAGATCCTTTACCCCTTCTATAATTTGCGGGGAAAGTCCCAGCTGTTCAAAATCTTGCATATCATCTTTTTGTGCGGATACTTCATAAGAAACCGGAATAATTTGTAAATCATTCCATCAAATCGTATAAATCAGAAAAGTAAACGCTTTAATAAAGCGCAAAGGTAGGTTTTTATTGGGAGAATGTAGTTTTTTTTAGTTTTCTAAGAGCTTAAAAGGTGGAAACAGGTTGTTTTTCGATTATTCTTCTTTTTTCGTATTTTTTAAAAACTCTTTTGTAAAATGTTCTTGCCGTTTGGGTTGAGCGAATTTAGCGGCATTATAGGCCTTGGATTCTCCTCGTGGAATGGATAAACTTTTCCATTCGGTTCCTTTGATCATTTTTCCAAGAAAAACCATTTGGCCGACGTGATAGGAGTAATGTGCCAATTGACGATTGATGGCTTCGGTAATGGTATGTCCCATATTTCGGATGTAAATGGTAGACTCAAAATTATTTTCATTGACAGAATGAATGGCTTCAAATAAGCAAGCCCAACCTGCTTCCCATTTTTCCAACAATTCCTCCTTGGTTTTAATATCTGCGTCGAATTCAGCTTCTCGATTTCTCCATTCCTTTTCACCATCAGAAGTTAAGAAATCCGTCCATCGAGACATCATGTTTCCCCAAAGGTGTTTGACGATAATGGCGATGCTATTGCTGTCTTCATTGTATTGCCAAAATAAATCTTTTGGTTCCAATTGAGCGATTGTTTTATCACCCAACATTTTGTAATACTCAAATTGTTTTTGAACGCTATCGAGGTAATTGTTTTTCATGATCTTTTTCGATTAGGTGAACAATATTTTAAACTAAAACAAAGAACTTATATTTCTTGTTCAAATTTCCAAAAAATAATCATCCAAACTAACACACTAAAAAAATAAGCAGTAACCAAATTGAAATTTATTTTTTTGCACTTATTTCATCAATTTTTGTATCGATTTTATCAATCATTTTTTCTTTGACGGCGGACCATTTTTCGATACGAGTTTTGATAGCCTCTTTTTTATCTTCTTCCGCGGTCTTGAGTTCTTCTTGCAACACTTTTAATTTGCTTTCAACATCTGCTAATTTTTCTTTTCTATTTTCTAAGGACTCTGCTTCTTCCGCTTTATCAAAAATTAAATTCTCTGGTGCTTCTGTAGGTTGTTTTACCTCTTCATGCTTTTTGACTTTTTTAGGAATGAAAACAGTATCTCCGATGGGGCGTTGATTCATAAAACTTGGAGAGACGATTTCAATATCCGCTTCATGTAAAGCATCAAGTATGGTGGCATTTAATCGGGATTGTGCACTGATGATGGTTTTGATGTTTTCCAATAATCCGTATACTTTATATACGACAGAGAAATCTCCTAATTCTGTGATTCGAACAAAAGGGTCTTTTAGTTCGGCTTTTGCTGCAGCTTCTAATAAGGCGTTTTCAATTTTTTGGCGATTAACATCATATCCTAAGGATACGACTCCAGATATTAGTGTACCAGAAGAACGCGTGACTTTGATAGCATTGGTGGCTAGATATAAATTAGGTATTGTTGTTAGATCTCGATTTTCAGTTTGGATTTCAGTATGAAATAATCCACGTTCTGTTATTCTGCCAAAATGTTCATTGACGTTAATAAAATCACCAGGTTTAAAACTATTGATCGCACGAAGCATAATTCCTGCCAAAGCATTTCCAATAAAAGTTGCGGAGCTCAAGGCTAATACGGCAGAAACAACGATACCGATCAAACTGGTGATTTGTCCTCGAAGAGAATCGCTCATGGGTAAGGCTAAGATGATCGCAATAACACCAACCAGAGAAATACCAAAAAGAATAGAGGAACGAATCAATGACCAATCTTGCTTGCCTTTGCCTTGGCGATCTAAAATAAATCGAGTGGCATAATAAATAGCCATAACCATGAGGAAGGTCAAAAACATACCTCCAAAACTTTGAATAAAATCTAATATAGGTTGCATAAGGTATCGGTTTTAAGAACTATTCAATCTAATAACTATTAGTGCTAATTGGGGCCAAGTAGAACTATTTATCAATAATTATTTAGACGGCTTTAAGCAAGAATGGTTACCAGTTTAAAGTTTTAATCTGCTAAAATGGCCATTTTTTTTAGTTGCCGATAAAGAGGTTGGCAAGTTGCCAATAAGGGTTTCAATGATTCAGGAAAAGGAGCTGTTTTCTTTTTGTATGGAGCAAAGGCTGTTGAACGATGAACATTCTCGTACCAATATTTGGCCCAGATTCCATCTTCTTTTCTTGAACCAGCTTCCCACGATAACATGCTTTTGTCAAACGGAATACCAATTCGATAACACAATTCAGTTAAGACCTTTTGAGGGTTTAACAATACCTCTTTTGAATCTAGAACAATCACGTCCTTTCCAAATTTTTGTAAGTAATGGAGCAAGTCAATATGCGCTTGATATCCTACATCATGCAAGGCTGGTTTTTCGACCTGAATAGCATAAGAGGGCAACATATCTATGGGATCACGAGTCAAAATAATATTGACCATGTCTAGCATAAAGGACCAATCAATATCAACTAAGTGGTGAGTCATTTGTTTGAAAAAAGTAATTGGTGTTGGATGATCACCAAGTATCATTTCAATGACTTTCGCACCGTCATTTTCCATAGTAGCAATGATCTCATCGCCTCCAGGATGATAGGTTTTTGCAGGTGTTTTTGATAGATAATGAGCATATAAAGGTTCATCAAAAACGGTGGTATCCTTTCTTTGTGCGAAAGCATACATCAAGGCCGTTGAAATATTTCTAGGGCCAGACCATAGATTGATGGGAACAGAGGTATTGGTCTTGTGATGCATTGTTTTTATTTGATCGTATTAAGGA
>CAYTVR010000322.1:0-8146 GCA_964441245.1 uncultured Saprospiraceae bacterium
TACTTGGGAAATGGAACAAATTAAGGATGATCCTGCCTCACCGGGTTTTCCAGACTTATCCATGATGGCAAGCAATGGAGCTTCAAGGATTGCGAGTAATACTAGTAATCCAGTAGTTTCGAATTATGGGACTAGTGATTATGTTTATACCACTCATCCTAAAAAATTTATTCCTAATTTAACTCAGCAACAAGAAGGACATGCCTACTTTGTTCCTTTAACCAATGAAGGAAGTGAAACTTTTATCAAAAATTATTTTGATTTATACTTTTCTGCTTCAAGCAATCCTCTCCCAAGGTACTTTGAAGTAATGAACGAACCTTTTGTACATGCCGGTGAAATGCAAACGACCCCTACGGATCTGTCTCATTTTCATAATGACATTGCAGATGTCTTGCACACTAATTTTCCTGGAATAAAAGTAGGAGGTTATACTGCCGCATGGCCTGAGTTTGAAAGAAATAATTTTCAAATTTGGAATGATAATATGAAATTGTTTTTGGATATAGCTGGAAACAAAATGGACTTTGTCTCTTTTCATATCTATGATCATTATGATGCAAGTGAACAACTACATGCTCGATCTGGAAGTAATATGGAGGCATTGATTGATATGGTTGAATTTTATACTTCTTTTCTTTTTGGTTCTCCTAAACCCTTAGTGATTTCAGAATTTGGTGCGGGAGGAAGATCATGGGAAGGTCAACCTTACACCCAACAAAGAGATGGAAAAATATTGAAAAGTGTGAATGCCATGATGATGAGTTTTTTAAACCATCCTGATCGTATTGAAAAAGCGATTCCATTTATCACTCATACTGCCAACTGGTTTGGTGGCCCTAATCCTTATCCTTATGTTATTAAGTATGATTTTGGAGGTGGAGACGAATACACCCATTTACTGAAATTTTATGAATTATGGCAGAATGTTACTGGAAAACGAGTAAAAACAAAATCTAACAATCCAGATATCAAATCACATGCTTTCCTGAGTGGTGCTACAGGTTGGATTGTTATTCATAATCATCATCAGACCAGCATGACAGTGGATCTATCCTTGGTGAATGATGCCAATTTGATGAATAGTAGTACGGAAGAACGTCGTTTATCTTATCCAGCTGGAATACCTGTTTTGGAGACGTCCTCATTAGGGAGTGTTCCTTCTCAAGTTTTTATTGGAGCCAATGAAACGATTATTTATAAAGTTTCTTTAAATCAACAAGTAAGCTTCGATCAAGTACAAGATGTTGCTAGTTACATTGGAAGTCATTACTTGGATCCGATCAACTCAAATAGTCCAATTCAGCATAATTTTTTCCTTTCTAATTTTCAAGAATGTCAACCTGCTAGATTGCGTTTAGCAATTGGCCGAAATCATGGTCTTTCTTTACAGCCTAACATTACCGTGAATGGTTTTAATTTAAACACCCCAGTTAATTGGACCGGTGATAATCAAGGTAGTCGAGATCAATTTTTTGGAGTTATAGAAGTAGAAGTTCCCTCTGGTATTCTTCAAGCAAACAATGATGTGAATATAACTTTTCCTGATAGTGGTGGTTTTTTAGCTACAGCTAAATTAGAAGTTGATCATGAATCCTATGCTACGCCAAAACAAGTTAATTTTGCAATTGATATGTCCTGTCATCCGGATATCCGTGATTTGGTTGATGGAACTAAAGAAATCTGGATATATTCTGGTAATAATGCTGGTAACAGCCATTTAAAAGTTTGTGGAGGAGCAACCTATCCTGCAGCTGATTTTCAATCCGTTGTAAAATTATCTGACTTTGAAGAAGATTGTATTTATGAGGGAAGTGTCAACATGATTCCAACCCATACTACATCAGGAACCTATTGGTGGTATTACTACCAAATTGTAGATCCCTTATCAGGTAATTCTACGCCGGAAAGTGTAATTAATACCAGTTGTGCTGGGAATACAGTAACTGATTTAAGAGCCATTTGGGTGCCAGCCAATACGCAAGGATTTAACAATAACTTGGCCCACTGGCAATGTTCAGAATGTCCTACGAGTTGTGCTGCAGCACTTCCTGTCGAATGGTTGGACTTCCAAGTTTCGAAAGATGCTAATAAGGGGGTGAATTTGAAATGGTCTACCTTGAGTGAAATTAATACTGACTTTTTTGGCATAGAGCATAGTACGGATGGTCTTCGTTTTTCAGAAATTGGACAAGTCGAAGCCAATGGAAATTCAGAGACTCAAAAAAACTATGGTTTTTATCACAACAACATTCAAAAAGGATGGCATTACTACCGTTTGCGTCAAGTGGATCTAGATGGACGCATAGATTATAGTTCGATTAAATCTATTCATTTAGAGGAGAAATCTTTGGTTCAAATTTATCCTTCATTGACTAGCGATTATGTCAAGGTAAATTTAAAAGATCAAGACCAATCCTTGCAATTAGATGTATATAATGTGCTAGGTGAAAGAGTGCTTCAAAAATCTTTAGTCAATTTAGACAATCGCTATGATATATCTTCTTGGAATACGGGGATTTATGTTTTTATAGTTAAAAATAAAAGAGGCAAAGTCATTGATTTGACTCGTGTAATGGTGGTAGAAAATCCATAAACTTTAATGACCATCTGCACAGAAAGATTTAATAAAAATGGAGTTAATATTTGAATAATATGAATACTTACGTGAAACTTAGTTTCCTGTTTTTTTGCCTCACATTCAATTCGTGTGCTAAAAAAGAAGCTTCCAAAGAGAACCTTCCACTCAATATCATTTACATCATGACAGATGATCATGCCTGGAATGCCGTTGGTGCATATGGAAGTAGACTAGCATCCTTAAACCCAACACCAGTATTGGATCAACTTGCGGAAGAAGGAACATTGTTCCAAAATGTATTTTGTACCAATTCAATTTGTACACCAAGTCGTGCAAATATCCTCACCGGACAATATAGTCAGACCAATGGAGTATTAGACCTAGATGGACATTTGCCGGAAGCAAAACAGTATTTACCAAAAGAATTAAAAAAATTAGGTTATCAAACTGCTGTGATCGGTAAGTGGCATTTAAAAGATGCTCCAGATGCTTTTGATTATTATAAAGTACTGCCAGTTCAAGGCAAATATTTTGATCCTATTTTTATCACAGACGAACCAGGAGATAAAAAAGAAATGATTGACTTTCATGGAGGTATCAAAAGAGAAGTAAATGTCACAGAACATAAAGGTCATTCTTCTGATGTGATTACTGATGTGACGATCGATTGGTTGGATAAAAAACGAGACAAGAAAAAACCATTTTTTTTGATGCATCATTACAAAGCGCCACATGATGATTTTGAGTTTGCTCCTCGTTATAAAGAATATCTAGCTGATGCTAAAATTCCAGAACCAGAAAGTTTGTATGATCAACCAGGTTTTGGTTCAGTGGCTGTTCATGGTGAAAATAAAGAATTGACTCATCGTATTGGTACCTCTGTTTCTGATCGACATACCTATAGAAGCTATGTTCAACAATATGCTATTTCTTCTGAATCACGGGATAGTGCTACTCATTTGGCTTATCAAGAATATCTTAAAAGATATCTAAGATGTGTAAAAGGAGTGGACGATAATATCGGACGACTTTTTAAATATTTGAAAGAGAATGACCTGTGGGATAATACCCTTATTGTGTATACCAGCGATCAAGGAATGATGTTGGGTGAACATGATTATATGGATAAAAGATGGATGTATGAAGAGTCGATGAGAATGCCATTTATGGTTCATCATCCTCATAAAAAGGAAGCAATCAAAAAGTCTGATTTATTAGTTAATAATACGGACTTTGCACCGACCTTGATTGAATTGGCAGGTGGAAAGGTACCAGACTATATGCAAGGGAAAAGTTTTGCAGATGTATTTGATGGAAAATCACCTGATAATTGGCGTAATGCCACTTACTACCGATACTGGATGCATTTGGTTCATCATGATGTACCCGCTTGCTTCGGTATTCGAACCAAAGATTATAAGCTGATTTACTATTATAGTGAACACTATGATCAACAAAAAAATGGAACCGGAACAATGTGGTGGTTGAACGATGGTTCCTTTAAAATAGAATCTACACCAAAAGCTTGGGAGCTATACGATTTAAAAAATGATCCCTTAGAATTAGTGAATAGATATAATGATCCATCCTACGGAGCAGTTCTGGAAACGCTGAAAGGCGAACTTAGATCAAAACGAAAAGAATTGGTAGAAACAGATGATTCTTATCCCCATTTGAAAAAAGTTATTGAGCAGCACTGGAACTTATAAAATAAAACCTCAAATTTAACGATATGTTTCTTTGGAATAACGATTTGTTTTATTTCAAAGACTAGATCTATATTTACATTTACGCTCCAAAAAAAATCTCCGTTTTCATTTGCTATCTGATCAGAAATATTGATTACATTTGCACCCGAAATAAAGCCAAGAGGAGAAATTATATTTATTTAACTATGAATTGCTCAAAAAAATTTTCATGAAAAAAATAATCACATTTGGTGAAATTATGTTGCGCCTGACCCCTCCAGGATGGAAGCGATTTTCACAAGCAAGTTCTTTCGATGTAGTATATGGAGGTGGAGAATCCAACGTTGCGGTATCTTTAGCGAACTACGGATTGCCTTCTGAGTTTATCACCAGACTTCCTCAAAATGATCTTGGAGATTGTGCTTTGATGGAAATGCGAAAACGTAATGTGGAAACGGCCAATATTGTAAGAGGTGGTGAACGATTAGGGATTTATTTTTTAGAAATAGGAGCAGTGAGTAGAGGAAGTAAAGTCGTTTATGATCGAGCACATTCTGGAATGTCAACGATTGAAAAAGGAATGATTGATTGGAAAAAGGTTTTTAAAGGGGCACAATGGTTTCATTGGACTGGCATTACACCTGCGATTTCTCAAGGTGCTGCAGATGTTTGTCTAGAAGCCATCAAAGCTGCCAATAAAATGGGCATCACCGTTTCAACGGATTTAAACTATCGAAAAAAACTTTGGAAATATGGTAAAGAGCCATCTGAGGTTATGCCCGAATTAGTAGCTGGTTGCGATGTGATATTAGGAAACGAAGAAGATGCAGAAAAACATTTTGGGATTCATCCCGAAGGAGTAGACGTAACTCATGGAGAAACAGTCGATGCGCAAGCATATGTTTCTGTTTGTCAACAATTGATGGAAAAATTCCCTCGCTGTAAAAAGGTAATTGTTACCCTTCGTGGTTCGATTAGTGCTTCCCACAATTCTTGGTCAGGTGTTTTATACAATGGAAAAAAATTATACACTGCTCCAACTTATCAGATTACACATATTGTGGATAGAGTAGGAGGAGGAGACAGTTTTATGGGCGGTCTGATTTATGGATTATTAAAATACAAGCGTAGCGATCAAAAAGCATTGAACTTTGCGGTTGCAGCATCTTGTTTGAAACATACGATTTATGGAGATGCGAATTTGTCTACAGTAGAAGAAGTAGAAAAATTGATGAGTGGAGATGCTAGTGGAAGAGTAAGCAGATAATTAGAATAGAGAATCATATCGTTTCGACTTTTGAGGAAACACAATGAAGTTGTTTAAGAATTCGAAACAAAGCTGAGAAATTGAGTTTTTGATCAAATCGAAGCTCTTTTATGAGTTCATCCGTACGGACGAGCGATTAAAAAGCTGACGAGTTGGACAAAAATCTCATTTCGCAAGCATGTTTGGAGTTTTTAAACAACTTCAATAATATAAAAACAAAAAAAAATGGCTCGTTTTACAAGAATAGCAGTTGCCAATAAAATGGCAGAACAAGGTATGGTGCCTTTATTTTATCATCCTGATGTTGAATTAGGGAAAAAAGTATTGACCGCTTGCTATGCAGGAGGTGGACGATTATTGGAGTTTACCAATCGAGGTGATTATGCTCACGAAGTTTTTAGGGAACTAAATAAATTTTGTGAAAAAGAATTACCAGAGATGATTTTAGGAGTAGGCTCTGTAACCGATGCTGGAGCAGCTTCACTTTATATGCAGTTAGGCGTCAATTTTGTCGTAACGCCAGTTTTGCGAGAAGACATTGCTATTGTTTGTAATCGAAAAAAAGTATTGTGGTCTCCGGGGTGTGGTTCCTTAACGGAAATCGCTAAAGCAGAAGAATTAGGTTGTGAAATAGTCAAGTTGTTTCCTGGAGGGATTTACGGTCCTTCATTTGTCAAAGCAGTTAAAGCACCTCAACCATGGACGAGTATCATGCCGACTGGAGGAGTAGCACCAACCAAAGAAAATCTTCAACCATGGTTTGATGCTGGAGTGACTTGTGTTGGGATGGGCTCCAAAATGATCTCGAAAGAAATATTAAAAAACCAAGATTTTTCTCTTTTGGAAAAAAGAGTTCGGGATAGTTTATCCTTGATACAGGAATTAAGGTAACTCCATTACACCATCCTTTTATGCAAAAGTTTGCTGTTTATTGTAAAACATAAATGTCTATGTCTCAAAATGTGCTAAAAGTTCATCCTTCAGATAATGTGATTGTTGCCTTACAGGATTTTGAAGCTGGAGATGAAGTAATGTTTCAGGAACAGAATTTCCAGTTATTGGAAAAAATACCTACGAAGCATAAATTTGCCGAAAGGGATTTTACCGAAGGGGAAACCATTACAATGTATGGTGTAATCGTAGGAAAAGCCATTCGTCCAATTCCAAAAGGAACACGCATTTCAACCGAAAATGTAGCCCATTCTTCTAGTGATTATCAAGTTGGTAAAAGACAAACAGATTGGGATGCTCCTGATGTTTCCAAATTTCAAAGTAAGACTTTTAATGGCTTTCATCGAAAAGATGGAAAAGTAGGAACCCGTAATTATTGGTTGGTGATTCCCCTGGTTTTTTGTGAAAACAGAAACATCAAAGTGATCCAAGAAGCGATGTTGGAAAAACTAGGCTATGCAACGGATAGAGATTTTACGGTCAATGTAGAATCTTTAATCCAGCAATACCAGAATGGTGCAGGTGCTGATGATATTTTGCAAAGTGAAATTATTCAAACTGGAAGTGAAGCGAGACGCCATCGTCTTTTTCCCAATGTAGATGGTATAAAGTTTTTATTGCATGATGGAGGTTGTGGAGGTATCCGTCAAGACTCTGAAACACTTTGTCGATTATTAGCAGGATATATTACACATCCCAATGTGGCGGGCGCAACAGTTTTGAGTTTGGGCTGTCAAAATGCACAATACAAGTTATTGGAAAACGCCATTACAGAAATGGATACTGATTTTCAAAAACCATTGTTTGTTTTAGAACAACAAAATAGCCTTTCTGAAAGAGCTTTTATTGCGGAAGCAGTCAAAAAAACATTTGTCGGATTGATGCAAGCCAACCAATTGGAACGAAAACCGGCCCCTTTAAAACATTTATCACTTGGATTAGAATGTGGTGGTTCAGATGGCTTTTCAGGTATTTCTGCGAATCCTGCTTTAGGTTATACCTCTGATTTATTGGTGGCATTAAAAGCCAAAACCATTCTGGCAGAATTTCCAGAATTAAATGGTGTGGAACAGGAACTGATCAATAGATGTCAAACTCGAGAAGACGCAGAAAAATTTGCCTCGATTATGAAAACCTACGCGCAACGTGCAGAAGAAGCGGGTTCTGGTTTTGATATGAATCCGTCGCCTGGAAATATTAAAGATGGTTTGATTACAGATGCCATGAAATCTGCTGGAGCTGCAAAAAAAGGAGGGACTTCCTCCGTCGTAAAAGTACTAGATTATACGGAGCAAAGCAGCGAAGCAGGATTGCATTTATTGTGTACTCCTGGGAATGATGTAGAGAGTACGACTGGTTTAGCTGGTTCGGGGGCTAACTTAATTGTGTTCACGACTGGTTTAGGAACGCCAACAGGAAATCCAATTGCACCTACCATAAAAATGTCAAGTAATACCAAGTTGGCTCAACAAATGGAGGACCTCATTGACATCAACGCAGGGACCATTATATCGGGTGAAGATACCATCGAAACCAAAGGAGAGGAATTACTGGAGCTATTAATAAAAGTAGCCAGTGGAGATACTTTAACGAAGGCGGAACGATTGGGACAAGATGATTTTATTCCTTGGAAAAGGGGAGTGTCCTTATAAAATGTCA
>CAYTVR010000323.1:0-5258 GCA_964441245.1 uncultured Saprospiraceae bacterium
TTCCTGGGGATGCGATTAAAGGTCGGATGAGTTTTATGGTATTGAAAAGTAGAATGGGGGAACATGGAGATTGGTTGAAGCAAAAAGGGCTGAAGTTTGAACGGAAGGAATTGTCGAAAACGAAAATATTGGGTAAGTATTTTATGACTTATTGCCAATTACTGGCCCAAGAAACGAAGGTGGTACCGATGACAGCCCCAACAATGAATGCCTTGGATTTAAGAGACTCATTATTGCCTGAACAAGAGCAATTGACGATTTATAATGATGAGGTGCCGCGATATAATTTTCGAATAGCGCCTATGATAAAAAGGACTTCCTTGATTTGTGGGTTGTTGATTGTCGCTTTGATGAGTGGGTTGTTTTATATGGGAGTTCCAGATACGATGGATGCCAATCACTCCCGAGGATTAGAACAGCATTTGTTTTTCCTGTTAGGAGGATCGATTGCGCAATTTTTATTGATAGCGATTATGATTCCGATTTATTTTTTGAATCAGCCCAAACGAAAAATACTGGTTTTAGCTAATAGAAAACATAGCACCTTGAATGCCCTTCGCCAGTTCAATACGGGGTGGTTATTTCTTTGGTTAAGTTGGTTGGTTTTATATGCTTGGTTATCCTTTAAGTGGTGGTATGAAATTCAGTTGTTAAAAGATGGAGCGGCTTATTTTTCATTCTCTGTTTACTCTTGGGCTATTGCGGATATTTTAAATGTGCTTAGTGCAATTTTTTTCTTTTACTTATTTTTTGTTTTGGATATGAAAAGTGTAAACGATGAGAATAGAGCGCAAAAAACAAGCAAAAGAATTCAACGCTTTCAGGTTTTCCTATCCAATGTGATTTTTTTGAGTACCGCGGTTTTGAGTTTTTCTATCTTAGATCGGTTTTTGAATCTATCGCCATTTGAAGATGCGGGCACTATTTTATATGCTTATCTCACAGGCATTGCCATGTTGTTTTTCTTTGGTCGTTTGGATAGCCATCTCTTTAATTTGAAACGTTGGGAATTGGGCATGTTTTATTTATACGGAGTGATTCAAGCAAGTTGGAGTAGTTTGGAATCGACAGATTATGTGGTCTTGTCGGCTCTGATTTTTTTGATGGCTTTCGCCTTTAAATTTTACCTGTTTTTTAAAATTAATAACTGGTTGCAACGCGGCGATTTTGATGAATATTTTCAACGCATTGAAGAAATGCAGGCAATTAAAAAAAATCAAATCATTTAGTCGAACACAAGATCTTACCATCCACTTTTGAAAGAGATCTGTGTTCGACTCGTAATGCTGATTGCCCAAAGAGAGCATCTGTTAAAATTCTTTGACTATTATTTTAGTGGAATAATACTTTTTATCTGAACTTTCGACTCTGACTAGATAAGTGCCATTTATTCTAGTAAACTCACTGGCATCAATCGAAATTCTATTTTCAAAGGTTTCCAAATCCAATAAACGTTGACCTTGTAAATTATATACGTAGACCATTTTTCGACCTTCCATTTGTTCAAAAGCAAAATGAACAGTCTCGTTTCCATTCGCGGGATTAGGGAAAATATGGATGAATGGTTTTTTCTCTAAAGGGGAAACTGAACTAGTCACCTCATTAATAACATAGCGGTTCCAAAACTTATCAACATTGTCTACCTCGGTCCCTAGATCGAATATCCACCAATTTTCAACACAATCCGAATAATCAAGACCTCCTCCAGTAATCCAAGACCAAGGTTCGTCAAATCCACCGGGATATACCGCCTCGATATGTTGAATCGCTAAATTCCACATATCATTTGCTTTTTGATTGGGTGAGTTCAGCGCATTGGTTAAAAAGCTAGTGTTCTGGCTTCGGTATTGAGGAGTATCCCAAGGACCACGATCACCCCATGCCTGATTAATACCTGCATTACCATCATCAATTTCATAATAGCTCGCTTTATCTTTTACGTAATCGAGTAAATTATCGGTAGATTGATCTTCATTCCAATTACTATGTTGGACCACAATCACATTATTTTTTACCGTTTCTTCGGGGACTTCATCCAAAACCTGAAACAACCATTCAGCAGTAATATCTGATTGACCGGCTTCCTGAACCCAAACTTTTCCACCGTTTTGTAAGATGGGAACAACCTTATTTTTGATAGCTGCGACTGAAGCCCAATAATCATCATCTGCGTCTGTCCAATTCTCGTTTCCGAAAGCCAAATCGAAAAGATCATCCGAATCAATAAAGGGTCCATTCTGTTCTCCTATAGCTCCTGCAACAGCGTAATAATTGACTTCTGCAAAATCAGGATGATGCAACATACATCCCAATGCTGCTTGGGAATGAATATCATCTGGGTCCGGTTTGCTATCAAATTGTGCGATAAGAATATCCGTACTATTATCAAAAAATGGACGCTGAGCATTAGTATGGAAAAATAAAATAACTAATAGAGGTGTGAATAGGAATTTTGTTCGCATATTATTTTAGTTTTGAATGATGTACGTTATTACATTTATTGAAAAGCTATGAATGAATCATCTGTTTCTACCAAAATTCATGTCAAATGATTATCATTACTTACCAATAATGATAGGAATGTATTTGCTAATAAATAAACCTTTCTTGATGTTTTTAGTGATAATTGGTAAAAATTCTTGAGATAGAAACATTTGTTCTACGAATCGCTTTTGTGAAAAATAATAAAGGATACTGTCTCGCAAGACAATTTTATAACTTATCTCGTGACAAGATTAGTTTTGATTCTTTTCATCATGGATGATAAGATTATAAAAAACAGAGTATAGACTGCGATGCACAATTGTGCATAATAAAATTCATATTGGCCATAGCTAGCAAAGGCTAAATCACAAAGCTAGTGTTATAAACAGTCGTCACGTTGTAGGTGTAAGTATTCAATAAATAAAAACAAAAAATGATGAATTATTATTTTCATGATAAATTAGAAGAATGCAAGGAAACTTTGAAGAGCTTGAATTCTAAATATCCTGAAATTGAAATGGCAAAACAAAGTATTCTTGAATATGATCTTACTGGTTTTGAAAATAACATATTCAATGATCTTCAAAACAAGCTCATCAAAGAATGGGTCAAATATCAATCTAAAAGTAATGTAGAGAAATATGATATGATATATTTTGAATATCACGAACAGTCTCATGAATATTCAGAGGCTTTATCCTATGGTGTTTATGATATGGTTCCAAATGATTTTGGAAATGAATATAAGACTTCATGGGATGCTGGCTTAGGGATAGACTTAGAGCCATTTAAGTTGACGAAACCATTAGGATATCAAAGTATTGATGATGATGACTATTATGATTTGATAACTATCGAAGATGATCAATCTGGATATAATCAGATTTGGAATACTGTTTATGCAATGTGTGATTATTCGTTAAATAAATCTTTTATGAGAGCTGATCAATTAAATCTATTTGACAACTTGAGAATTAAATCAGAAGGATTATTTGCTTATGATATGCACGATAACGGTACTGATTTCACCCCTTTTTATATTAAAGAGTAAATTAAAAAATGTAGCAAGTTTTAGTTAAAAATGGAAAGAAACAATGCTTACAAGATTCATCTATCTCATTCCTTTGGTAGCTTGAATAGCTAAAGTCCAGCTTAACCTTTAATTCAAGTTGTTGATAAAGTTTTCTGCATTTTTAAGATGAAGTGATTTTTTGTCATCATCCATCCGATTGAAAGAATAAAACAACATGGATGTTCTTGGGTTGGATTTGAAAAAGTCCTGATGTTCACTGATAAAACGCCAAAACAAACCGTCCCAAATAGTTGCCCAATCACCTTTAGGATAATTACTCATTTTTCTAATATAATTGGAACCACCAACATAAGGTTTGGTCGCAAATGTTCCCCCATCAGCGAATTGACTCATACCGTAGACGTTTGGTACCATGACCCAATCATATGCATCGATAAACATTTCCATAAACCATTTATAAACTTCATCGGGATGAAATTCACAGAGTAACATAAAATTTCCTAAAACCATCAGCCTTTCTATATGATGGCAATAACCTGTTTTTAAGACCAGTTTAATTGTTTCATCAATCGGAGCAATTCCTGTACTTCCGTCATAAAACGACTTGGGAATTTTTCGATTAAAGTTCCAAAAGTTTTTGGTTCTAGAATAGGTTCCCTTACATTCGTACATGCCTCTAATGAATTCTCGCCATCCGATAATTTGTCGAACAAAACCTTCTGTTGAGTTGATCGGAATTTTTTCTTTTTCTGCGAAAGCAAGACTTTTCTCTATCACATGATTAGGAAGAATCAAACCGATGTTGAGCAAAGGTGAAAGGACACTATGGTTTAAAAATGACTGATGCTTGACGATGGCATCTTCATAAATACCAAAGTCAAAAAAACGAAATTCTAAAAACTGTGTCAACCAATCTTCTGCTTCTTGGTGATTGATTGGGTAGATTGGACTTTCGGATATTTGACCGGGGTTATCTTTGAAATGCTTTTCCGTATAATCAACTGCATCGACCCAAAAAGAAGAAGATTTTGGAAAATAAATATTGGGTGGAATTTTTCCTTTAGGATACTTTTTTCGGTTATCCGAATCATAAGTCCATTTCCCACCAATGGGTTGCTGATCACTATCCAATAAAATATTTAATTTTTTTCGTTGTTGTTTATAAAAAGTCGTTTGGAAAAAAGATTTCTTGTCTGTTCTAAAAAAGGTAGACAGTTCTTCTTTGTTGTTTAAAAATAGAGGATTGTTAAAGATATGAAGTTGGTGATTTTGGGTGACCTTTTTTATTCTTTTTTCTAGATAGTTATCTACAGGATCAATGATGTTGATATCAGTAAATTTTTGTTTTTTTATTTCTTTATAAAATAGCCTGATGTCTGATAATTGATGATTAGAATCGATATAAGTGACTTTAATTTCTTTTTCCTTTAAATACTTTTGATAACATTTCATCGATGCACGGTGGAAGGCTATTTTTTGCTTGTGAAAAAGATATTGTTTAAAGAAAAGATATTCTTCAATTAAGTACACTTCTCCACCATTTTTAAGTAATGGATGTTCTGCAAAGAGTTGATTAGGAAAAATGAGATTAACAACTTTTTTCATGAATACAGTTTGGTTTAAGTTTTATTAGAAGTATGGTGAAAATTGTAAATTCCTCTAAAGAACAAATATCCATTCATACAAAATAGAGAATTAAACAATAAATAAATCGTATTGTTGATGAAACAAAAAGTTAAAT
>CAYTVR010000323.1:5358-8097 GCA_964441245.1 uncultured Saprospiraceae bacterium
TTTCCTCAAAATAAAAGCTAAAAACATGAGATTATTTACTACGCTGATTTTTATACTAGGAGCCTTCTGGAGTCAAGCTCAAACAGCAATTGTACAGGGACAGCTTCAAGATACTGAAGGTCAAGCGATTGCTTATTCTAATGTCGTGTTGTACAGCAGTGTCGACAGTAGTTTGGTCAAAGTAGAAACGAGTAATGAAGCAGGTATCTTTAAATTACAAAATATTAAAGCTGGGAATTATTTTCTTTTGGCCACCTATATTGGATATTCGGATTTGCGTAAAGCAGATATTCAACTCAAAGACAATGAGGCCGTAGATTTAGGTATTTTATCCTTTAGTAATGAAGGAGTGGACTTGACCGAAGTGACTGTAAAAACGACTAGAGCAATGGTTGAGATAAAACCAGATCGGACGGTTTTTAATGTACAAGGTACCATTAATAGTGTTGGGGAAGATGCGATTTCTCTTTTGCGTAAAGCGCCAGGTGTTACTGTTGATAACAATGATAATATAAGTGTATTAGGTCGAACGGGCGTCTTGATTTACGTAGATGGAAAACGTTTGCCATTGTCTGGAACTGATCTGAGTGCTTACCTTCAAAATTTACCAGCGGAACAAATAGATCGAATAGACATTATCAGTAATCCGGGAGCTCGGTATGAAGCAGAAGGGAATGCAGGAATCGTTGACATTCGTTTGAAAAGAGATAAAAGTTTAGGCTCCAATGGTTCTTTAAGTAGTAGCTTTAGTCAGGGGCGTCATTTTAGATACAACCTTACGGGAAGTGGGAATTATAGGAATAAGAAAATGAACCTATTTGGCAATGTTGGCCATGGAGCCGGAAAAGCATATAATGACATGGATTTTGATGGTACTCAAAACGGGCTTAGATTGTTGGAAGATTTTGATAGTCAACGAAAATGGAATAATTACAATGCTCGTGTTGGAGTTGATTTTTTTGTTCATCCAGAACATACGATAGGTTTTCTAGCTGGAGCTAGAATTGCTAATTCAGATAATACTTCTGTTGATGACTTACAGATTGGGCAAGGGAATCTGCCTTATTTAGTAGATAGTGTTTTAGTCGCCAATAATACTTCAAATGGTGATCAAGATCAATATACGATCAATGCTAATTATCGTTATGACAACCGAAAGGGGAGAAGCTTGAATATTGATTTGGATTATGGATTATATAAAAATGATACGTATCAATTTCAACCTAACCGATATTTTGATGCAGAAAAGGCGAATATATTGACAGAGATTATATCTTCTTTTCGGACGCCAACAGATATAGGAATTTATACCTTTAAAGTTGATTTTGAAGAAGAGGTTTTTGGTGGGAAATTAGGTTTGGGATCTAAACTAAGCCGAGTCACTTCGGAGAATACCTTTTTAGTTTTTGATGTAGATAATAATGATAAAGAAACTCGAGATGATCGTCGGTCAAATGATTTTGATTATGACGAAAATGTTTACGCTGGGTACATCTCTTTTGCAAGAGCCATAGGAAAAAAATGGAATTTTTCAGCAGGACTACGTGCAGAGCAAACTGATGCAATGGGAGATCTTCAAGTCTATTCATCAGAGCAGCAAGATAGTTTAGTAGAGTTAAATTATCTAAGCTGGTTTCCAAGTGCAGGCTTGACTTATCAAGCATCCCGTATGCATCTTTGGTCTTTAAATTTTGGTCGTCGCATTAATCGACCTGATTATAATGTTTTGAATCCATTCAATAGTCAATTGAGTGAATTGTCTTATGAAAAAGGAAATCCCCGTTTGAATCCAGAAATCGTCAACAATATCGAATTAGGATATACCTACCAATATCGCTATAATTTTAAAATAGCCTATTCCAAAACAGAAGATCAGATTACCCGTTTACTCGCTCCTGATAGAGAAGATCCTCGAGCTGGATTTATCACTTGGGCAAATTTAGCGAATCAAACCGTCATCAGTGCCAATATTAGTGCGCCCTTTCAGGTGACCCCTAAATGGAATGCTTTTATTAATCTAAGCGCATCTCATTTAGATAATCAAGCAGATTATGGAGATGGTGCAGTGGTGGATTTACAAGCTTTTACCTATAGTATTTTTCAACAACATACCTTCACTTTGCCTAAGCAATTTAAAGCAGAAATATCTGGCTATTATTCTGGTCCCGGTGTGTGGGGTGGTGTATTTGAATATGAATCAAGTTGGAGTTTGAATTTAGGATTACAACGAAAGTTTTTACAAGATGCTATGAACGTGAAACTGAGCGCAAGTGATATTTTCTTTCAATCACGTTGGGATGGTTTTTCTGAATTTGATGGCTTGAAATCCTTTGGTTCTGGTAGAAATGATTCTCGACGAGTGACTTTAAGTTTAAGCTATAATTTTGGAAATCAAAATGTGAAATCTCGAAAACGAAAGAGTGGTTTAGAAGATGAGGCAGGCCGAGTTGGCGGATAAGAATTATTGGAAGATGTTTTTCTTTTAAAAAATGGTCGTGTAGATAATGCTGATTTATCTACACGATTTTTTTATTCTTTTGATCAAATGTCAGATAGATGTATTTTGATTAATAATGATGTGTTTTTTTTCCTCAAAATTGTTTTTTATCTTTATAATAAGATCACGATCTAAACGGGTAGATTATTATTATCCTACTCCCTTAATACACACCACTCACCTTTTGTATACGATTAGTATCAAGTTATACTTTTTAACCCAATAAATGCAAATACTATTTT
>CAYTVR010000324.1:0-8055 GCA_964441245.1 uncultured Saprospiraceae bacterium
AAAAAAATATTTGTTAATTTGCAATATTGTTGATGCATCAATAGTTATACAGTCAATAATTAAAACGATTCCTATGCTTAATGAAGATTTAAACAGCATTTTCCTTTTCAAATTAGAAGTTTCAAACAAGCAATTTAAGAAATACAAGAATAGAATTTTCAAAGAAAAAGGGATCAATATTACTGGAGACCAATGGATTCTCCTTAAAAATATCCATGAAGTAGAAGGCATCAATCAAACGGAATTAGGTCAGCGATGTAAAAAAGAAGCTGCAGCTATAACTCGCACATTGGATATTTTGGTACGGAAAGAGTGGATTTCCAGAGAAGGAAACCCTGAGAATAGAAGAGTGTTTAATTTGTATACCACTGCTCAAGGTAAGCGAATCGTTAAAAAAATATTGCCCATTGCCATTAAAATTCGAAAACAAGCAAGTAAAGACTTTTCTGATAAAGAAATAAAAATGCTCAATAAATTCTTGGATAGAATCTATGAAAATTTGAGTTGATTTTTTTAATCTAATAGTTGATGCATCAACTATTGATAATTAAACAATAATGAAAATAGTAATATTTGTCCTAATTGCAATCTTTCAAATGTCTGTTATAGAAAACGACTCCATTAGCAAAAATGGAATGACCGTCCAATGGGAATTTGTGGATGAAGATAAAATAAAGTTTACGCTTAAGACTCCTTCCACAGGTTGGGCTGCAATCGGTCTCAATACCAAAAATAGTTTAGTAGGAAGCAACCTAATTATGGCAACTGCTTCTGATCGTGGAAGTGTGATTTCGGATAGGTTTGTAGTCGGCTTTGGCAATCATCAATCTATGAAAGCACTCGGTGTATCATCCAAAGTTGAACTGCTCTCCGCAAGTGTAGAAAACGGCAAAACAACAATAATATTTGAAATGGAAACAGAGGCTGAAGACAAGTATCATTTCCAACTCCGCAAAGGGCAAAAAATCCATATGACTATTGCCTATTCACAGGAAGATGACTTTAATCATCACTCGGCTATGCGAACTTCAGTTGAAATTATTCTCTAACATTTTTAAAAATAAAATCATGAAAATCCTTTTTTTAATTTCGAGCTTTTTTTGTTTAATGAGTCACAACTTTCCACCAAACGACATTCAAAAAATTTCTGAAGCTGTTCACGCTTTCTCAGAAGGAGCGGACAACAGAGATGTGAAACAATTACAAAATTTACTACACGAAAATTATAGAGCGATTGTCAATCAGGCATTTGGGAGCAAGGAAGTTCAATTTATGGACAAAACTATGTACCTTGATTTACTGAAGAAGGAGGCAATCGGTGGTGATACTCGAACAGTAATTATTTTATCTATTGACATGGAAGACAATAATGCCATTGTCAAAGCAAAATTTACTGGACAAGAATTGACTTTTACGACCTTTATTCAATTGATAGAGGACGTTGATGGAGAGTGGCGAATTATATCTGATATGCCCGTCATTCAAAAAATAAATTAACGGAACGTTGAATCAGAAATAAAAGCTTACTACGTTTTGTAGAAAAAGGCAGTAGTCCCGCCCAGGGCTACTGCTTTTTTATGAGTTAAATGTAATTAAATATAACTTCAAGTTTTACTTATGATAGAGGCGGTCATATATCGATGTTGTGTCCTATGAAAATCCAAAATAATGATCTATCTTAGGTTTGCAAATTCAACATTGATGAAGGAATTCAAATACTACAAAAATTATATTAGACTTTGGTTTTTTAAAACCATCTTGTTTTTTAGTGTACTTACCTTTACAGGATTTAATGTAGAGATTCAATCTGCCTTTCACCAATCCGTTAAAACAGAATTAGTTGATTCGAGAATTTGCAAACCAGTTTATTCCCTGAAAAGCAATAAATATAAAGAGATTAATACTCTTTTTGTAAACCCAGTTTCACCGATTAAATCATTTAACATCTGGGCGATACTAAATTTTAATCTTCTCTCAGAAATAGAATTTAAATCTTACCTTAAAAGAAGTCTTCAGTTTAATTTTTATTCAAAAAGAGTCCTGCCCAATATTCTTTATTCCTCTTCAAAAGATGAAAATCCCTATCTGTCTCTAAGCTAGAGTTTTAAACAAGTTCTTAAAAATCCACTATTTAAATTGAATATCTTTTCTGTTGCAACGCAACGGCTAATAGGCTATTGGCTTGATGCTTAAAAAAAATAAAAAATGAATACTTTAAAAAATATTTTGAAATATATAGGAATTGGAATCCTTTTGTTAATACTTGGTTTTGGCATTTATATTTACAACGCTGGACCAATATTACCAGATGAAACAGACGAAATCATTGAAGCCGTAATTAGCAATCCATTACCCGGTTTGATAAAGGGTAAAACTGGATTTGCAAATTCTAACGGAATCAAAATCTGGTATGAAGTCCTAAGCCCAAAAGTAAAACCAAAAGGTGTTGTTCTGCTTGTTATGGGCATCTCTAATGATGCATTAGGTTGGCCTCCAAATTTCATTAAATCCTTTGTTGATGATGGATATCAAGTTATAAGATATGACCACAGAGGAACTGGATTATCTGATTGGCTCGAAGATTTTGATGATGAAAATCCATATTCCCTGATTGACATGGCTTCTGATGCGGTCTCTACTCTTGATGCACTACAGATTGAGAAAGCGAACATAATAGGAGTTTCTATGGGGGGGATGATTGCACAAGAATTAGTAATCAATCATCCTCAAAGAGTTCAGTCTTTAACTTCTATAATGTCCTCAGGAAATATTTTTGACCAGAACATTCCGCCAATCTCTTCCCAAGTGGCCTACGATTTAATAAAAATTGCGATAAAATACAGCCTCATTAGTAGCGAAAAAAATAGGATTAAACTTCATCTCGCAAGTAGAATTATTCTTAGAGGAGAAGCAAGTCATCAACTAAATATTAAAGAGTTATCAGAGCGGGTTTTGTATAACATACGCGAAAGAAAAGGTTATAATCCCAACGCATCCAAACAACATCAGATGGCCGTATCAAAATCGGGTTCAAGGTATGATGAACTAAAAAATATAAATACTCCAACACTGATAGTACATGGAACAAACGATCTATTTATTCCAATTGAACATGGTGAAAAATGTGTAAAGCTAATACCCAATGCTGATAGCTTATGGATTGATAATATGGGACATGATATTCCAGGTGAATTCATTTCAATTCTCGCTCAAAAAATAATTAGTAATTTTATCGAATAAATAGAGTAACAAAAGATTACAATAGAGCACAAGGCACTAGTTACAAAATTATGGTTACAAGCACTGTTTTGGAGTTAGCGTTTTTTGTTGCAGACTAATTGCAACCTTTTTAGGCCGAAACGCTGCAAGGAACACTAGGGGGCGGTCGTGAGTGAAATAGGATGTGCTAAAGATGATTTTTTCACTCACAATACCTGCTTAGTCATTAGTAACTATTAAGACAAAAAACAATATGAAACGAGTATACCCGTATTTACTTTTACTGATCTTTTTGTCCTGCCAACCAACTGAGATAACTCAGGATGAAAAAGAGGTCTCTAAAGAAATAGTTATTGGAGAAAAGTTAAATCTATTCTCAGAAACATTAAATGAAAATAGAGAGATCTTTATTTCTTTACCCCCTAATTATGAGCGAAATGTACATGCCTATCCGATTATCATTGTTTTCGATGCGGAGTATTTATTTGAATTAACGAATTCAATAGTAAACATTAAAACTTCGAGAAATGAAATGCCAGAAAGCATTGTTATTGGTATCCCAAACAGTACAAACAAACGCTATGACATGGCCATGGAATTGAGTCGTCCTGATGGTAGAACATTTTTCGGTGATGCCGATGGAAAAGAAATTAAGAATTATCTAACCTTCATCCGAAAAGAACTTTTGCCTTATCTAGAACGCAGTTACAGAATCAATAAGCATAAAACGGTTATTGGTATGTCTCCAACTTTTGGTCCTGTCCTGGAGGCATTTTGGAATCAGCCTGATTTATTTGATGGATACATAATTCTTGCAGCAGAATTAGCATTAAAAACATCGTCCGGACGAACGATACAAGAAAGAACCTTACAGGCTATCCAAGATAATCAACGAACAAAAAGTGCTATTTACATTGGTAAGGCAAGTGATGATCTAAAACGAAGACCCAAGGAAGAAAGGTTGGCTTATAACCAGATGAATGAAACACTTGAAAGCACGGCTAATCCCAAGATTAATTATACCATAGAAATTCTCGAAGAGGAGAATCATTATGGAATGTCAATAACTGGAATCAAACATGGGCTGGAAACCATCTACCCATTCGACACGTGGAATATTCCATATAGAGATTTCTGGAATGCGGAGAATCCTGCCAATGAAATAAAGGTCTTTTACGATAGTCTCTCTGCGCTCTATGGCTTCGACATTTTGCCACTTGAAAACGCTTTCTATGCTGCGCAGACTTTATCCGGTACAGTAAGAAGACTAAAAAGGCAAGAACGAAAAGAGGAATTGAAAGAGGTATTAAACTTAGCCTTAAAATATTATCCTAATTCACCAGAGTTCAAAAAAATGTATTCGGAGTAGCCAATTAAATAGGATAGCAACTATTGCTAATCTAGTTAAAACAGTAATTAGTCTTAAGGATTGAAAAAAGGTTGAGTCCAGTTTTATATTTACCTATAGAAAACATGCAAATAAATAAACACATATATACCTTCATTTATGACAAAACGGAAAACGACTTATGCAAGCTCGAATCAAAGTATATTTTTAATAAAGAAGAAAAAGATAAACTGCTTTTTTCCGATAAAAAAGTAGAACCTTCCTGTAGTGCGTTTATTAAAAAGAGAATTGATGTGATTTCTTTTTCGGAAGATTATACTACGCTAATCAAAGAAATCAAAAAAGAGAATATACGCATTGACGGTTTCAAAGTGGAGTATTTAGTTTTTGATGGAGATACAACGGAGTACCCAGAGCGGCTTGAGAAATTAAAAGATATAGGCTACAGTATTGAAGGTGATCCAGATTATTATAAACCAACCACTACTTATGCCTTGTGTCAGTACGAAGGTGTATGGTGCTTTGGAATGTTAATCAAAAATGATTTGTCCTGGCAAAAACATAAGAAAAAACCACGTTCCTATAGTAACTCCATAAGTATTAATATCGCCAAAGCACTTGTCAATATTGGAGCGAAGGGAAATAAAGAAACAAGCTTGTTAGATGCCTGTTGTGGTGTCGGAACTATAATGTTAGAAGCTTGTTATGCCGGAAATAATATTGAGGGTTGTGACATTAATTGGAAAATCTGTAGAAATGCACGAGCAAACCTTTCTCATTTTAACTATACCGCAACGGTGTATCGCTCCGATATAAAAGACCTTGATAAAAGATACGATGCGGCCATTATTGACCTGCCGTACAATTTGTTAAGCAGTGCAACCAATACGGACCTCATTCACATCATTGAGTCGACCGCCAAAATCACAGATCGATTGGTTATTGTCTCTATCTCTGATGTTACAAATATTATTCACAACGCTGGATTCAGAATAGCAGATTGTTGTAGCGTTAGCAAAAGAGGAAAGACCAATTTTTCCAGGAAAATATGGGTTTGTGAAAAGGAGGGATAGAGACCATTCCATAAAGTGTGTCGGCGGGCAGATTTCCCTTCAGGGATCAAGGGCTGCGAGAGGATTGACACACTTAGTAGAAGAATCCCGAATAATAGGTCGACCAGTTAAAAAGGAAACCTGTGCCATGAAACCAAAATACCAATTCAAGGAAAAGTAGTAATTTAGAATTTCAATTCACTAAAAAGCAACTATGCGTCTTTTCAAAAGGTTTGGTTTACTATTGTTAATTCTACTCCTCCTCTTTATAGTCCATGTTTTAAGATCGACTGGTTTCTTCAGAAGTATTGAACCTAAACTAGAAGGCACAATTCTCCAAAAAGTGGCGATAAAAGGCGCGGAAGATATTATGATAAGTGAGCGCGATAGTTTTGCATTAATCTCCGCCACGAATAGGAAAAGCTTTCCTGCAGATGCCCAGGAAGAAGGAGGTCTTTTTCTGATCGACTTAAAATCAAATGATTTCACGCCGATTCCGCTGACCACTTCTTTTACAGCAGCTTTTGCGCCACATGGCATTTCCTTTTTCAAAAAAGACAGTACTTATCAGGTTATGGCAATCAATCATACGGAGGAAGGTCATGCTATAGAGGTGTTCGAATTAGAGGGGCAAAGTTTAAAGCATCTAAAAACATTGCAGCACTCTTCTATGATTCGTCCCAATGATTTGGTGATGCTGGATGAAAATCGTTTTTACTTTACAAACGATCACGGCTATGTCAAAGGACTTGGAAAATTCCTGGAAGAATATGGAGGCTTAGCGGTTTCAAATGTAGTCTATTTTGATGGCCAGGATTATAAAGAAGTCGCTAATGGAATTGCCTATGCAAATGGGATTAACTTCGATAAGAAACGAGGCTTACTTTATGTGGCTTCGCCTCGACATTTCTTAGTTAAAGTATATGCTAAGAACGAAGATGGTTCACTCTCTTTTATTGAAAATATTCCTTGCGGAACCGGAGTCGATAATATTGAATTCGATAAGGAAGGGAATCTTTGGATCGGATGTCATCCCAATTTGTTGTGGTTTAATGCCTATGCAAAAGGTCAATTGAAAACGGCTCCTTCTGAAGTTATTAAGATCAGCTATCGGGGGAAAGGGGATTATTCGGTGGAGAAGGTTTACGTTGAGAAAGGGGAGGAGATGTCTGCGTCTACGGTGGCGGCTGTTTTTGGGGATTTGATTTTTGTGGGTAATTTAATGGATGAGGGGTTTTTGATTTTGAGGAGGGGAGGGGAATAGATTTCCAAAGCCTATAAAAAACCATAGTATTGATACTACCATGCTTAAATCAATTAAGTTGGACTTCCCCATGACAGTAGATACCCAAATAAGAAAAATATGCCAGAATTCAAATATGAAATGGAACTCTTTGATAAACTTGAATTAACCAAAAGGTTATAATTTGTTGTTTTTTAATTTAATATCAAGATGAACAAAAAGTTAGTTTATTTAATTAGTTTTTTCATGTTTTTCTTTTCATGCAATACTGTAGATGTCCAAAATCTAAATGGAACTTGGGTTAGTGTAAAAGACCATAGCTATGAGGAACTAAGAGTAAGAAACGACAGCATTATCTTTATTGATAATTTCAACATGTATTACTTTGGAGATGTGGATGACAAGAATCAACAATTTAAAATAGAAATATTTGAAAATCATATTGAGAATTTTAATTTTGAGATTAAGGATTCACTTTTGATTTTATCTAAAAATAGAATATTTGAAAAAATGAATTGGTCTCCAATCATTGATCAAAGCGGAAAAATGGAATTAATTGAACTAGAAACAGATGTTGCATTTCCTTTTCAAGAGATTGGTCAAAAAAATAAAAAGAGTATTCAAAACCGAGGTGGATTTAGACAAAAAAATATAAATGCAAATATTAAAATACGAGCTAGAGAAAACCTAAGTCCATTTCAAATAAATAACGAACCTATTGAATTATTTGATTTATTCCATGTTTTTCCAAATGGTATTTGTTCTGGTGGACAACCATTGAATTATCAATATGATCAAGTAGCTATTTTTATTGAAAAAGGAGCAAGTGTTAGTGACCTAGTCATTCTTGAACAATTTCTTAGGCTTAATAATCATGTTAAAACTTTTATTCTAGTAACAAAATCTTCTGGAGTTGGGGCTTATAAAGTTATAGTTGATAAGCGAATTTCATTCTTAAATGACAAATATACCATTCAGCAAATTATAAATGACTATATTCAGAAAAGAAAAAAACCTGTACCATCCAGATCCGCCATGCCTCCGCCGCCGCCCTTGCCAGAAATTTCTCATGAAAATAGTATTGAATATTATATTAATTCTAAAAGTGGAGAACTAATATTGATAGAAGATATACAGCACTAAGCACCTAGTTAAAATTAATACGGTATTTCGTACCGACATTGTATAGGATA
>CAYTVR010000325.1:0-8028 GCA_964441245.1 uncultured Saprospiraceae bacterium
TTGTCCGTATTCAAAAGTACCGTAGTTGTTGCCATTACCGACAATTTCGAAAGTATTGCTTGTGTTTTGAGCATCAAATTCGATATCGACCATGAAATTGCCATCTTCATCGCATTCATAAGCTTCCGCAAAAACGTTGAAGATTTGACAATCATTGGAATTGGAGGAGCATGGCGATTCAAAATCTAAACCGGTACAACAACTTTGATTATCATTGATGCAGACATAAATGGTTTGCACCGCATTTCCATTTCCCGTAAAGGAAGTAAGAGTCACTGGTAAATCACTAAGCGCATAAGAACCAATGATTTCATTTTGATACAAAAGATCAAAAGATTCGTTCGTAGGATTTTCATATTCAAAGTTGATGGTGATCGGATAAGTACCATCAGGACCACAATCATCTGGAACAATACTTAAGTTATTAATGTTGCAATCTTCATTGTTGTTATCGCATTCGACGTCCAGGCCAATGAAGCTGCTGCAATTCGGCATACTAGAATCATTGACAATAAATTCATAAACTAAATTGGCTTGCCATTCGATCGGTCCGATGGTGTAGAAAATTTGTCCATATTCAAAAGTACCGTAGTTGTTGCCATTACCAACAATCTCGAAAGTGTTGCCTGTATTTTGAGACTCAAATTCGATATCGACCATGAAATTGCCATTTTCATCGCATTCATAAGCTTCCGCGAAAACGTTGGAGATTTGACAATCATTGGAAGAAGAAGAGCATGGCGATTCAATATCGAAACCAGCACAACAACTTTGATTATCATTGATGCAGACATAAATGGTTTGTACTGCATTCCCATTTCCTGCAAAGGAAGGAAGTGTTACGGGTAAATCACTAAGCGCATAAGAACCAATGATTTCATTTTGATACAAAAGATCAAAAGATTCGTCCGTAGGATTTTCATATTCAAAGTTGATGGTGATCGGATAAGTACCAATAGCATTACAATCTTCTGGAATAACACTTAAGTAATTAATATTACAATCTTCATTGTTGTTGTTACCGCATTCGACATCGAGTCCAAAGAAGCCACTGCAATTCGGAATGCTAGAATCATTAAGAATAAATTCATAGCCTAAATTGGCTTGCCATTCGATCGGTCCGATGGAGTAGAAAGTTTGTCCGTATTCAAAAGTACCGTAGCTAATACCATTACCAATAATCTCGAAAGTGTTGCCTGTGTTTTGAGACTCAAATTCGATATCGACCATAAAATTGCCATTTTCATCGCATTCATATGCTTCCGCAAAAACATTATAGATTTGACAATCATTGGAATTGGAAGAGCAAGGTGATTCAAAATCTAAACCAGCACAACAATTTTGATTGTCATTGATACAGACATAAATGGTTTCTACCGCATTTCCATTTCCCGTAAAGGAAGGAAGAGTTAGGGGTAAATCACTAAGTGCATAGGAACCAATGATTTCATTTTGATACAAGACATCAAAAGATTCGTCCGTAGGATCTTCATATTCAAAATTGATGGTGATTGGATAAGTGCCAATACCATTACAATCACCTGGAGTAATTTCAAGATCGTTGATGTTGCAATTTTCATTGTCGTTTTCAGACTCGACATCGAGTCCAAAGAAGTTGTTGCAATCTAGAATACTAGGATCATTGATGATGAATTCATGGTCATCGGCGCAAGCTTGGGCCTCTACAATCAAAATGGGAATAGAGCAATTTTTACTAGCTAAATGGGTGTAGCTAAAAAGTATGGTAATGAGTAGTAGTTGTAAGTATTTCCTTTTCATAATAGTAAGTTTATCTCAGTTATGGCTCAAAAAATAGATTCAACAGTGTTAATTTCATTTGAATGTTTATCTCGTTAGTCAACGATTTAGTTATTGAAATGAAATGGTTGAATTTGTTTTTCGAGTTGAATAGATATTGTCACGATTACAAATATCAAGTTTCGATCTGGTTCATGAAAACACGTTTTCGATAGTTTTTTGGAAATAATAAATTTAAAATAATTTGATTACTATTATAATTAGCTGATATTCAGTATTTTGTTTTTTTATTTTTCATGTAAAAATTGGAAATTTTATGTTGAATTCTAAGCTAGTCGAGGTCTTAAATAGCTTTTCTCGTAAGGAAATGACCCGATTTTGTGATTTTGCGCATTCCCCTTACTTCAATAAGCATGGAGATGTACAACATTTGCTTGAATATTTGAGTGCTATATTTCCACATTTTGAAGAGGAAAATTGTCATCGAGAAACATTAATTAATCAACTTTTTTCAACTCGAAAAAATGCAGCTCAGCATTTGACTTTGGTGTTTACTTACACGCAGCGTCTAGTTGAACAATTTATGATTCAAGAACAATTTAAAGCGATTGATGGATTTCACAATGTGCTATTGCTACGGAATTTGAGACAACGGAAGTTACCCAAATATTACGAGAAAATTGAACGAACCCAAAATAAATTATTGAGCCAAAAACCTTTAAAAGATGCTGATTATTACAATTTAAAATTTCTTACAGCTGCTGAATCTGATGCGTATCATTCTCAATTGGCACGTCTTGAAAAGGACCAAAGTATTCAACTCAAGCAGGACAATTTTGATCATTATTACCTTTCGGAAAAATTGAAAGATGCTTGTGAAATGCAAAATAGAGGAAGCATTCTAAAAGTGAATTATTCCAATCATCTGCAAAAAATATTAATCGAGGTTGTTCGAAACAATTTAACCATCTATCAGGATGCGCCGCCGATCATGATCTATTTTCATTTGTATGAAATGATCACTATGGAAACGGAAGCATATTATTTTCGAGCTTTAAAAATCATTGAAGAGTACGAACACTTTATCTCTCAATCTGAGAAGCAAAATGTTTATAATTTTTTGCAAAATCACTGTATAAAAGGAATCAATAAAGGGGATCAAAAATATTATCGTCTTCTTTTAGAATTGTATCAAAAGCAATTAGCCAAAGGGTTACTTTTAGATGATGAAGGTTATTTGGTAGAATGGAATTACAAAAATATTGTGACCAATGGTATTCGTTTGAAAGAAATGGAATGGACGAAATCTTTTATTGAATCTTACCGAAGTAAGTTGCGCCCATCTGTGGTGGAAAATGCTTATACTTTTAATCTTGCCGCATTTTATTATAGCGCCAATGAATTGGAAAAAGTGCAGGAATTATTAATTCAAGTGGAATACACAGACATTCGTTATAGCCTTGCGGCAAAATCACTTTTGATGCGGACTTATTATGATTTAAATGAGTACGATGCCTTGCTATCTTTAATTCGTTCTTTCCGACAATATTTATATCGAAATAAACTCATCGAAGAAAAACGCCGAAGTGCTTTTATCAATCTTTTAAAATTCACTCAAAAATCATTTCAAATCAAATCACGCTTAGCTTATCAATCCAAACAAAAAACAAGTCAAGCGATTCAACAACTAAAAGATAAAATCTCCAATACTGAATTTCTCATTAACGAAGTATGGTTGCATCAAAAATTGGCGGAGTTGGGGACTTGAAGGGTGAGCCGTTAGGGATTAGGGGAGAGAAGTCAGGAACCTATGACCCCATGAAGGTTATGATCGTAGGCTCTAGACTCCTGTTTTTTTATTCTCCTCTCAAGTTTTCCAACATCTCAAAAATTTCTTTCTTAGCGATCAAACAGCCATTTTCCATCATATCAAATAACTCCAATGCTCGTTCCTTGCTGTACGTTTTTTCTGCTTGATATAATTTAATTTGAGCGTTAGCCTTTTTCATGGCCGCAATCATTTCTTCGTGTCCTTGTTTTTGGGTAAAGTCTAGCTCAGATGGTCCGTCGATAAAAATTCCCATCATCACAATTTTATCTTTAAGACAATGAAAAACTTTTAAATCATTCGGTGTTCGAAACTCCAAATAATGAACATCTTTCAACACTTTTTCAAAAACCATATCACTAAAGACATCCACATGTTGGTCTGCTTCTGTAGGACGTTCTTTTTTAATTTTTTCCCAATCTGGTCCTGTGATTCCATTTACCGAAAGGAAGTTGATAAACTCTTTTTCCAATTCCGGCAATTCCTCTTTAGTTAATCGACGATATTTCATACTAGTTTATTTAAAAATGGCGAAGATAAGTCAATTTTTTTTTATTTTTAAAACTCAAATTTCAACAGACGTTTAGCTCGATTAATAAACACATATACAAAACGAATCAAAAATGTTTACACAAAATTTTTCTCAAAATAGTAAAGGTATGGACATAGGTCTACTTTTATTGCGATTGACTTTTGGAGGAGTTATGATTGTCAATCATGGTTGGCCCAAATTGATGAAATTTTTCGGTGAAGGCCCAATACAATTTGCAGATCTTTTTGGGATTGGAGTCACGGCTTCCTTGGTCTTGGCAGTGTTTTCAGAAGTCCTTTGCGCAGGATTATTGGCATTGGGATTATTTACTCGACAAGCAGCGATTCCATTGATCATCACGATGGTGATTGCTGCATTTTATATACATTTTGCAGATCCATTTGCCAAGAAAGAAATGGCCATCTTATACTTAATTCCTTACATCGCTATTTATCTGATGGGGGCAGGAAGATATTCATTAGATTACCAACGGTTAAAAAAAGCTTAAAGTATCAATAGCCAACTTTAAACGATTATCTTTGCGATAGAATATTTAATTTTTTTTACTACAAAATAATGCGAATAAAACGGCTTATTTCTATGTACAAACTAAATGGATTCTATAATTTCGTCTTTATCATCGGTATTCTATCTTTTCTTTTGACTTCTTGTTCTACACAAGATCAATCGACTACCACAGGAACAGATGATATGTCTTATCAAAAAATAAGTGGTAAAACGATGGGAACTACGTATAATATAACTTACGCAGATCTTAAACAACGCAATTTTCAAAAACAGATCGATGATTTATTAGTGGAAGTCAATTTGGATTTGAGTACTTATATTGATACGTCATTTATCTCCAGATTTAATCAAGCTTCCAAAAAAATAGCCCTCCAATCTACCTACGCTTCCTCGGATAGTCCACACCGACATTTTCTCATGAATTACTATAAAGCCAAAGAGGTTTTTGAAAAAACGGAAGGTTATTTTGATCCAACAATTATGCCGCTAGTTTACTATTGGGGCTTTGCCAAGAAAAAAGAAAAGGTGACGGAAGTGAATAAGAAACAGGTGGATTCCTTGATGCAATTTGTTGGTTTTGATGATGTACAATTGGATCAATCAAATCGATTTGTGGTGAAAGAAAAAACAGGTGTACAATTAGATTTTTCTGCAATTGCAAAAGGATACGCAGTAGATGCTATTTGCGAATTATTTGAACGAGAAAATATTGAAAATTATCTGGTAGAAATTGGTGGAGAAATAAGAACCAAAGGAGTCAATCCGAATGAACGAGTATGGAGGTTAGGCATTAGTACGCCAAGTTCGGATGTTGCCGTAACGGATTACAAAACCATAGTACAAGTACCGGATATGGCCTTAGCTTCTTCTGGAAATTATCGAAATTTTTATGAAGTTAAAGGTCGGAAATATGGCCATACGATTGATACCAAAACGGGCTATCCAAAACAGACCAATATTTTAGGGGCTTCTATTTTTGCTGAAGATTGTATGTCAGCTGATGCTTATGCTACAGCTTGTATGTCTTTGGGATTGGAAAAATCTATGACGCTTGTTCAAAGCTTACCAGATATCGAAGGCTATTTTATCTACGGTGACGAAAATGGTCAATTAGCGGTCAGATACACCAAAGGAGTAGAGGAGTTGTTGGTGAAGGAGTAATATTGAGTGGTTGAATGATTGAATGGTGCTAAATCGTGATATACGTTTTATTGGTCTCACTCACTGGATATTGATTATTGAAAATTTTAGATTGGATATTTACCGGAAAGAAAGTAGTGGTTGAATAGGCGAATGTTGAATGTCCCGCGAACGTATGTTTCGCGTTAGAAGGTTCATTTAAAATTCAATTATTTCAGCATTCAATCATTCCTATACTTAATGGTAAATTGAATAGCCTTCTTACGCAAAATAAACGTAGGAAGGCTATTTTAATTTATGAACAACCATCAATAGGTTGATGTGATAAGGCTTAGTTTTATTCTTTTTCCTTGACGTCTTTATCTTTTTTAGACTTTTTAGGAATACTAATAACTAAACCACTTTTTTCTTTATTCAAAGAAGCTTCGAAAGTACTTCCTTCCGCTGGATTTTCATTTAAGATGAATTCTGCTAAAGGATCTTCAATATACTTCTGAATTGCTCGATGTAATGGTCTTGCACCAAATTGAGGATCAAAACCTTTGTCTGCAACAAAATCTTTTGCATCATTTGACAAGGTCAGCTTGTAACCCATTCCATCCAATCGACTGTGTAAGTCGAGTAAAGTAATGTCAATGATTTTAAAGATATCTTCTCTTTCAAGGCTGTTGAAGATCACCAAGTCGTCAATTCTATTTAAGAATTCAGGAGAGAAAGTTCGCTTCAAAGCGGTTTGAATCACAGACTTTGTATTTTCATCCGCAGACTCTTTACGTGCATTGGTATTGAAACCAACTCCTTGCCCAAAGTCTTTAAGCTGACGAACACCAATGTTAGAGGTCATGATAATCAAAGTGTTTTTAAAATCCACTTTTCTACCTAAACCATCCGTCAATTGTCCATCATCTAATACTTGTAATAAGATGTTGTAAACATCTGGGTGTGCTTTTTCGATTTCATCTAAAAGGATCACAGAATAAGGCTTCCGTCTAACTCTTTCCGTTAACTGGCCACCTTCTTCATAACCGACATATCCTGGAGGCGCTCCAATCAATCTGCTCACAGAGAATTTCTCCATGTACTCACTCATATCAATTCTAATCAAAGAATCTTCTGCATCGAAAATGTATCTAGCTAAAGCTTTCGCTAATTCTGTTTTACCAACCCCTGTTGGTCCTAAGAAGATAAAGCTACCGATTGGTTTGCTTGGATCTTTTAGTCCTACACGGTTACGTTGTATAGCCTTAGTGATTTTGATGATGGCTTCATCTTGTCCGATTAGCACCTTTTTCAAGTCATCAGTCATTCCAACTAGCTTGTTGCTTTCACTTTGTGCAACACGTCTTACAGGAATACCAGTGATCATCGATACTACTTCTGCAATATCTTCTTCATTTACAGGATACTTCTTCGTTTTAGATTCTTCCTCCCATTCCATTTTCGCGAATTCTAATTGGCGAACCAATTTAGATTCATCATCACGCAAATCAGCAGCTTTTTCATATTGCTGATTTTTAACGGCTTGGTTTTTCTTATCCTTTAGTTCCTCAATATCCTTTTCCAGTTTTTCAACATGTTTAGGAACATGGATATTTTTTAAGTGAACTCTTGCACCTACTTCATCCAATACATCAATAGCTTTGTCTGGTAAAAACCGATCGCTGATGTATCGATCACTTAAGTGAACACAAGCTTTGATGGCTTCATCAGAATAGATCACATTGTGGAAATCTTCGTACTTAGGCTTGATGTTGGTCAAGATGTGTACCGCTTCTTCAGCTGATGGTGGATCAACAATTACTTTTTGGAAACGACGATCTAATGCACCATCTTTTTCAATGTGTTGACGATACTCATCCAGGGTAGAAGCTCCAATACATTGAAGTTCTCCTCGTGCTAAAGCTGGTTTGAATATATTGGAAGCATCAAGAGAGCCTGTAGCTCCACCTGCACCAACAATGGTATGAATTTCATCGATGAATAAAATCACATCACGTGATTTTTCTAATTCATTCATGATGGCTTTCATTCTTTCTTCAAACTGACCTCTATATTTGGTACCAGCAACCAAAGCTGCTAGATCGAGCATGACGATTCTTTTCCCGAAAAGGGTACGAGATACTTTTCTTTGAATAATTCTCAAAGCAAGACCTTCGACGATCGCTGTTTTACCCACACCAGGTTCTCCAATTAATATTGGATTATTTTTCTTTCTTCGACTTAAAATTTGAGAAACTCTTTC
>CAYTVR010000326.1:0-7952 GCA_964441245.1 uncultured Saprospiraceae bacterium
GCAATCATAGAGGTTTAGGTTTTGATAAACCCAAGCGAGCTCGAAAACCTTCGGTTGCAAGAAGTGCTTCCAGAGATTCTTATGGGCACACGGGGTTCACGGGAACTTGTGTTTGGGTTGATCCCAAAGAAGAAATCATTTTTGTTTTCCTTTCCAATCGAGTCCATCCTGACAAAAATAATCGCAAACTTTTCAAAAAGAAAATTCGAGGTAGGGCTCATCAAGTGGTGTATGAGGCGCTAGATTCTTATGAGATGAATGCCCACCAATTGCTCCCACCACCAGAGAAAAAAGAGGAAAAAAGTATTACAGAATTGAGGAAGTAGTTTCTTTTCAAAACACAGTTCTTTTTATTTTTTAACCGCAATGGGTGTTAAGTTTTTGTCCCTCTTTGCCTACCTTGTGTTTGAGTAATTTCCTCCATTTCTATGATTAAAATTCGACCATTAACAGAAGCAGATTATCCAGAAGTTCGACGAATTTATAAAATCGGCTTGGACACAGGCATCGCTAGTTTTGAAACACAGACTTTAGATTGGTTGGCTTGGAATCAAAAATATTTAAAGCCCTGTCGCTTGGTAGCTGTAATAGATAAGGAAGTAGTAGGTTGGGTCGCATTAACTCCTTTCTCAAAAAGAGAAGTCTATAAAGGTGTCGCAGAATTAAGTTTGTATGTCTCTCCTCAACACAAAGGACAAGGCATCGGAAGCACCTTGTTAAAGGAACTCATTGCCCTCTCCGAAGAACAAGGCTTTTGGACACTTCAAGCCAAAATCTTTCCTGAAAACAAAGCCAGTATCCACCTCCACAAAAAACTAGGATTTAGAGAAGTCGGCTTTCGCCAAATGATTGCGCAACGTGATGGGAAGTGGTATGATAATATATTGTTGGAGCGACGCAGTCCCTTACTATAATGAAAAATTATAAATGATGAAAGATGAATGAGTCAGCGTTTTAGTTTTTCTTATAGTTTAAAAAGATGGCTATTTTACTTCGTGTTAAATCGTGATCTTCTTCGTTCAAGGAAAAACATGCATGTTGACGTATTCATCTTTCATCTTTTTTATCTCAGCATTTAAACCACATTTCATTTATTAGTTGTAAAGATTAATTCTGCCTCACTTCAAATTTCTAATCAATCCTCATATTCCAGTATTATCCCTAATAAATGCAGGGTTCCAGTGGATGTATCGGCTGTACTATCCGAACGCCTCTTAAAGTGAAGGTTGATTACTTCAGGATTGGGGTCTATGCCTCCAAGCTGGGTAGTCCCGATAGCCAAATGGTTAACTTTTGAAGGGGCATCTAATAGCAATTCTCCTCCTCCAGTTCCCCGATCCAAATTTGCATCAATGGTGCTTCCTCTTGCAAAAATATTACAATCAAATTGGCCAGTGTTGGTTGTGCTGGTATAAAGCGCCTTAGCGGTGATACCGCCACCATTGTAATCAGATGGAATTGGAATACTGATGGTAATATTGTGAGTTCCTCCTTCTGGAATTTCCATAGATGTATGAATCCAACCTCCTACTCCCCCTAATTTTACATCCGAACTTTTCCAACTAGAATTCATCATGGAAGGTGTAATCATGATGGAACGTTTGCGCGAAGGCACGTTGGTATTTTCAGCATACAAAGCATAAGGTACACTTAACAACTGACTTGTTCCACTGATGCTATAATTGGTGCCTCCATCAGGATCAGTTTCGGTTTTAATGAAATAGGGACCTGCGGACCAATCAATATCTGCAAAAAATCCTGTAACAGGAGTTCCTGTTCCAATAGCAATACTGATCAGACCATTGGTATTGGTCAGAGGTGTTTGCGTTTCGACGTATACGGCATTACCTGTGGCAGATGACTGTAAAATGCTGATTTGCATCCCAACGGTTTCATTTTTAAGAAGTTGGTTGTCTGCATCTCTAATGATGGCCTGATAGCTCATTGATTGAGGTGCTTGAGCGATTAAGGAACTTGTAAGAATCAAGAAAAAGAATATAGGAATTAATGTTTTCATTTTTAATGGTTTTTTATGATTTTAAAAGTTTTTAAAGGAAGGGATTCGCTGGACAATTGAATAAAATAGTGGCCAATAGCTTTTTTCTGGAAATTGATTTCTGTATGTGAAGATTGTAGGTCTTGAATCTCTAGTAATCGCCCCTGTGCATCCATTAATTGGTATTGTAAATCTTTCAAATCTTGATTGTCAATTTGTAGGATAATCCGATCGGTAGTCGGATTGGGATACATTCGCACCTGTAGATCATTTAAAAGTTCGGAAGTTGAACTTATAATAAAAGTTTCATAGGCTTGTTGAAGTCCTTCGCTCAAAGAACCATTACTAGCTTCAAAGTTTTGATAAGTAATTTGTCCGATACTGCTGCTAATTTGGCCACCTGATCCACTGGCTTCTAAGCCAGAAGCCACAACACTATTTTGGGAAGTTGAGGATACAGTATTTAGGAGGAATAGGATGGAAAATAGACAGAACTGTTTTACATATTTCATTTGGTAAATTTTAAAGGTTTGATATTAATGATTGAATGTAAGCTTTTATGTCTTCTTTAACTCATCTTCCGCGTAAAATTATTTTCGCTTAAAAATATATGTAATCATCAATCTATCAAATGATTTCAAAATAAAAAAATAACAAATTGAAAATTTGCTAAATTAAAGAAATTCATCTGTCTCAATATTTTGAATGATTTTTTTAAGAAATTGCAAATTTTCTATACTTCTTCAAGTACTTTTTTTATCTGAATTTCATTTACGCGGAAGGTGAGCTTTAAAGAAAAACTAGGAAAGAATGGTCTGAATGATTTTTGACGACAGTCAAATGATTTCTTTTTTGGTCATATCATTTGCCCAAGATATCGCTTATCATTTTTTATCGAATATTTTTTCCCCTTCATCGAGAATTGTAGAAATATTTAGCGAAAGCGAACAAATTATCTTCATAAAGAATGTTGAATGACAAGAATTCAAAATTCAACCAATCCTCATTCAAAATTGAAAAATTGTCACCCTGAGCGTAGTCGAAGGGCAACACATTAAAACACCACTATTATGAACACCAGATATTTCAGCTTATTTTCAGAAGAGAATCAAATAGAATTATTCAATAGCATGTGGGGAACAGAAACAGTGAAGTACAATGGAGAAGTCGTTTCCAAAGAAACCACCATGTGGGGAACAACACATCGTTTTCATGTAGATGAAAGTGGAGAAGAAATAGAATACGAAGTAGATGTGTATTTCAAAGGATTTAGAGTTGCTTATGATGTATATCGCAATGGTGTAGCCTTATTGTTAAGTTAAAAATCACGAACCAATATTTAAGATATAAAAGATCAAAAAACTGAGTTTTGATAATTTCCAATTCCAATGAGCAGTTGATTGCAACTGCTCATTTTTTATGCAAATCAACCAGCCCCCGCCCCGCCCAAATAACTCAATTACCAAATTACCTGTAATGCGATTAGAGCTTATTGCATCTATTTATCCTGTAAGAAACATAAAGCAATCCACGTCACTCCACTAGATTAATCAACGTCCGATAATCATCAAAAGGCGCATCCTCACTCTTCATCTCCAATAGTTCCATCAACTCACCCGCATAAATATCTTCCAAATCAATGCTTGTACTTTTCGTTCGTACTTCCACATTTCCCTTTTGCAATTGATCCAATCGCCATTGGAAAGTCGCTTCCATCTTATCCCAAATGCGCTCATTGATTTCGATGTGATCGGCATCGGGATTTACGGCGAGTGCCTCTTTGAAAGCCAAGTTGTTACGAGCTATCATCTTCCCTTGTTCGATTATAAAATAAGCGGTATGCGCCCAACTATGATCTTCTGTCAACAATTTAGCATACATAACCAGTTGAAGGTCTTCCTCATTTTTGACCATTTTTTCGCGTCGTGCGCCTCCTCGCCATTTCAAATCCACTACCGCCAATTCATCCCCACGTCGAATGACTAAATCCGCTTTAGCTTTGATCGGAATATTTAAAAACTTACCGACCAAAGGAATTTCCACCCCTTCTATTTTCCACCCATTGTTTTGAATTAAACTGAGTAAACTCCAAGCGGCATATTTTACTTTATTAATAAATGCCAATCGCTCTGGTTCTCGTCCATACATCAATAGCACCGCACCTTCTCGCGAAAGCAATCGATAAGCCTGATCATCAATCCATCTATCCACATCCTCTTTTTTAAACTGCAGCAAATCATCTTCTGCAAACAACAATTCAAAAAATCGATGCGCCAAATTTCCCATCAAAGTAGAATCACCCACCACACTCAAAATGGAAGACTTTCGCAATTTACTTTTATACCGAAAAGCCCATTGATAAGGATAATAAAATAGCGAATCCAAACTTGTGAAAGTTTCCTCTTCATTGGCTACCAGTTGATCCGTTGCTTTGATTTGCACCATCGGTTTAGGACGACCCAATTGATGATGCACCAAGGGAATGAAAGAAGGCGTTTGAAAATATTTATTGAGTGCTTCCTTTTGTGCCTCATTGTCGATATTGTAACAGAGTGTTTCCATATTATCAAAACACGCTTCCAAATCTCCATACAATGGATTAGGCAAAACTTCTTGCCCTTCCACCATTTGCGGAATGACTAAGACAACTTGTTGTTGCGCATGTAAGATAGGCCGTCTGCGCTGCCACAACATCCGTTGGTTTTTTTCCTGCGGGCTCGTTAATTTTATGTTCGCTTCCGCTAAATATTTTAACTCATGAGGATACCATTTAGAAAAGAAAGCATCTACTTCATTGTCTATAAAATTCCACCACATCAATTTATCCACTGAAGCTGTAATACTGCTCAACTTATGGACATGCACCAAATGATGCTTTTCCCTTTCTTGAAATACCACTGGCGATGGTTCATAAATAGTACGCACGATCCGCTCCAATTCCAAATTGCTCAGTTGCTTTTCCCAATCTGGTAATGCTTCCAACAACTCCACCACCTTTTTAGCCTGTTGGCTCAATACCAGCAGCGAATTATTTTTCCCATTACTATCTTCAAAAGCTTTAAAAGACCATTTGCCCAAGTATTCAAAAATTTCTATTACATCTTCTTTAGGCACAGATTGACTCACATCATAACGTCTTCGCTCAAACCAAAAATCATATTGATTTCTTACTTCTTGATAATTTATGTTTTTATCATTGGCTGCACGCGTTTTCAATTCATCAAAATAGCGATTGATCATTATGTACCACTTATCACTTCGCATGCCAGGACTCTGGGCCATTTGATTCGCGATTTGACGAGCCAAGTCATCTGCCAATGGCTTTACCGAAAGGGAAACAAACTCCAATATTTTATAAGGATCAATAGGTCGCCACAAAAAAGTAGGAATCAATTTCAAAATCTGCAATGAAGGTCGAGCCAAGGAAGCAGAAAGAATGCCCAAACTCGGTAGCCCTTCTTGAATGATCGCATTATCCAATGCTCTATTTTTTTCTGGAATCAAACACAGTGGACGGTATTGTTTATTTTTCAAAAAGAGTTGAGCCAAGTAGGAGGCCGCGTTTGTTTCTCTTTTTGATTTTATGATGATTAATGAACCGTCTTGTTTGGCGGTGATTTTTGGTTTTAGACCATCGGCACTTTTTAGAAACGTTTGGAATTGGGCGAGATCAGTTTGACCTTTTATTTTTCGTAAAGGAAGGTTCTCTATTTTTATCCCGCTCCCGTCTGGCCGCCGGGCAGGTTCGCTAAATGAGGTGAACAACTGCTGAAAATGAATCGGTAATAATTCAAGCGGCTCATTTAAAAAAACTTTTTTAATAGGATGTGTTCGTGTTTTGAGTTTTCGAAGTATTTCGCGAAAGCGGTCAGAAAAACCTGCGGCTAGTACTGTTTTATCTTTTGTGTTTTGAATAGTCGCTTCCAAATGAGCGAGCACTTGCAATCGATTTGGTAAAGTAGGAGCCTCTTGAAAATCCCAACCCGCCAAAACTAACTCATCCCGTCGATCCAAAAGTGCAGTTGCTGTTGCAAATTGATCCGCCTCAAAAGAAATCGTAAAAAAAGCATCAGCATGTTCTTCCAAATACTCTCTCAATAATTGGCGATATTGTTCAATACGCAGATACTCGTTATCAGAAGGATGCCCAATCAATCCCAAATGAGACTCCAACATATATAACAATCCCTTCGCTCCAAAATAGTGAATTCCACCTTCGGTCTCCTCTGGAAAAGGATAAACCAGCTCTTCCAATTCTAATCCAAAATAAATAGTCATAAATCTTTTTTAAATAGCTTTTGAGGACAAAGTTCTTAAACGAACTCGACTATAAAAGATAACAAAAATAATTGGAAAATTAGCAATTTAAAGATGCTAAAATGCGCTACCTAAAAACTACAAAACCCTTTCAATTCCAAAATTGAAAGGGTTTTGTGAAAGCACTAATCTGCACATCAATTAATCTGCAAATCCGCACATCGTCTAACCACCAGTTTCCTGACGAAGCACCGCAATTTGGCTTTCCCATAATTGCTTTTGATCGTCCACTTCATCGTCATCAGACCAATCGGTGATTTCGAGAATGGTTTCGTTGGTTACGGGAGATTTGCGCATACGAAATTCAAGGTATTCGTCATCTTCGGAATCTTCCCAATGAAAACGGATGCGTTCATCTTCGATATCATCTACCAAATCTGCGATTTCTTCAGAACCGCTCCATTCGAAAGTATAAGTGTCGTCTTGAATATCAACCGTATCGCAAAACCAACGAATCAAACATGCAGGTGTAGTGAGAAATTGATATAAAATAGTAGGGGATGCCCTAAAAATAAATTCTAATTCGAATTGCACTCTTTTCATAAAAAGCCTGCGTTTTGTTTTATATGATTGGAATGGACTAAAATTTTTGACTCAATCTTTTTTGTCGAGTTTAAAAGTAGAGGCTTCCGCAATCAATTAGGATTAAAAAATTTTCTGTTTGGAATGGCACAATAAATAATAAAAAAATGATTTATCCAAACAGAAATACTTTTTGTTCTTCTTTTTATTTGATAAAAATTTAAAAAAGTGAATTTTTTTTCTTAATGATGGAACTATTTAAGGCCTTTTCACCTTTATGCTTATGTAATCATGGGAATTCGAGACAGCCCATTTTGAAAAGAAGTAAGAAATAGGGCTTTACAAGTTATGGAAATTTAAATATGTATTGACAACTTGATTTACAGCTAGATTCCCTTTACTTTTGTAATCCGTACAACCTACTACAAAGAGAATCTCCATAACAGTTACCACTTTTACAAGATCATAGTACACTGAGCCTAAATCAAAGAAGAATCCCCAAGATTCCATTGACTGATTTAAGGAGAGATTGAGAGCAAAATTACAACAACAAGTTTATTCCCATCTACAATCCTACTACCCAAAGGAACCGTTATTCCTATTTGGTTGTGAGCATTGAATGCAATTGTATTACAACTATTTATTATAATGTCTTGATTAATGTCGCATTTTATGCATAGATTTTATATTAATTTAAAACTATATGCATTAGTATGGCGTTTTTAAGGCGATTGGATACTAAAAAGTATAGTGTCAACCTAAAAAGTATTTGTTCTACCCCCTAATAAGGAACATTTAAAATTGAGTAATCATTGAACGAAATTAGTCGGTGCAACCTACCTCCATGCACGATTAATCGTAATGCACGCCTTAATTTTTTTATTCCCCCCCAAGTGTGGTAGTTTTTATATTATCATTGTAACATCATTCAAAAAGGTATTTGCATGAGACAACTTAAGATTACGAAGTCCATTACTAACCGTGAATCACAGTCATTAGAAAAGTACTTACAAGAAATTGGTAAGGTCGATCTTTTGACTCCTGAAGAAGAAGTAGATTTAGCGAAGAAGATTAAGCAGGGTGATCAGCTAGCCTTGGAAAAATTAACCAAAGCCAA
>CAYTVR010000327.1:0-7910 GCA_964441245.1 uncultured Saprospiraceae bacterium
GTATTTGAGATCATTTTTTGCTCCAGTATGAATTCCCCAAGTCAAAGGAGTCGTCACATATTCACTAATGATTTTGGTTTTATTGCCTCGAACCATATCAGTAATAATTCCTTCCGTCAGTAAAATACAAACATCAATTTCGCCTTCGCGTAAAGCACGAGTCATCTGTCCAGTTCCACCTTTAAAAGTTGTCCATTCCATATTAACACCTCGACTTTTAAAAAGTCCTTTTTCTTTGGCTAAATGTATGGGGAGATTAAAATGCTCGGGTACACCGCCTAATCGAATGCTAACGTTTTTATTCATGTTGCGAATATAATAATTGTGTTTACAATTATCAAAAACTAATCATCCACTTTGTTTTCTATTGTATTTTTAGTTCTTAGACAAATCCTGTGTTTATAAACACAAGATTTGTCTAAGAAGGTTATTTTTTTCTAAAATGTAGATATACTTTTTCAATAGCATTGAAGATAAATTATTAGAAAACTAAAATTTTAAAATCCTTCGATGCAACCCTTATTGTAAAGGCTTGTCATTTAAATCAAAGACTAATTTATTTCCACTTATTAAGCAACCAATTACAAATCAACCATCAAATTTTATAAAATGAAAAACTTAAGAATTTATTCCACACTGTTTATCCTCCAATTATTTTGTATTAGCGCTTTCGCACAAAGTTGGTGGGGCAATGGGATCAAAGGTGAAGGTCCAATCGTCGAACAAACATTAGACGTTTCAGATTTCACAGGAGTGAGTTTAGCCATCAGTGGAGAGGTCATTTTAAAACAAGGCAATCAAACTTCTGTTGTCGTCAAAGGCCAACAAAATATTATTGACAATATTGAAACCGATGTTTTTGGACAGACATGGAAAATACGTTTTGATAAAAATGTTCGCAACCATAAAAATGTTGTCATCTATATCACAATGCCTACTTTGACGGAAGCCTATGTAAGTGGCTCAGGTAAAATGGAATCAAAAGGAGCTTTTTCTAATTTAAAAGACTTAGATATTGCCGTTAGTGGTTCTGGAAAACTAAGTTTGGATGTTGATGCCAACGCAATAGAATCAGCAATCAGTGGTTCTGGGGATATTCATTTAGCAGGAAATAGTCATGAAATGGAAGTTCAAATTAGTGGTTCTGGAGAGTTAGAAGGATTTAATATGAACACTAAAAATTGCGATATCAGAATCAGTGGTTCTGGAGAATGTGAAGTCAGTGTGAGTGACAACTTGGAAGTCAGAGTGTCTGGAAGTGGAGATGTTTTCTATAAAGGAGATCCTAGAGTCCGTTCGAAAATTAGTGGAAGTGGAGATGTTGTCAGCCGCAACTAAAATATAAAATACTCCCCCAATAAACGAGTATAAAGAGAAAACGATTAATTTCGTTTTGCCTGGTTTACATGGCCGGATATCCTTTGTGATATCCGGCTATTTTTTTGATTTTCTTCTCGAAAGCTTTAAGCTTAAATTTCAACGTAGTTGGAGTATTCTAAAATCTAAGCTCTGCTGGATTTTAAAAAATATTTTACATTAAATGACTGAATTTTGAATAGTCCCAAATCACGATATTTCCCATTAGCAGGCTATTCAAAATTCAATTATTCTCGCATTCAAAATTATCATTTTCTATCTCCCCTTAATGACTGATGAAGCAGGTTTTCTATCGTATTCAACGACCTTCAATAAACTACCTTTTTTCAAGCTTTGATTTAATTTCATACTATTCAAAACAGCATGTTCTTCTTTTTTATCCGAAGGTACTTTAAATGTGTCCAGTGCTTTCGACAATGACATATTAGACGGTAAGGTTTTAATAGAAATTTTATCTGGTTTCACGTTAATTTTTGATGCATCAGATAACTTCTTAAAGTTACGCATCGTCCTTTCAAAAGTACTAGCATAACGACTAAAATCTGTTTTAAGTGCAACTCCCGTAATTCGATAAATCAAATTATTATATTGAATAAAATAATTTAAAGTTCTCAGCGTCCCATTTGGATCTTGTTGATTCGGTTGATCAGCTACTAAGACCAATGCAGATAGGCCACTGACTCTATCTCGATTAGACTCAATCAAAGTCAATTTATTGTTAGTCACAAATGCTCGCCCAGCTTCGTCTAATGATTTTTCTTGAGCTAAGGTCAATACCATCATGGCTTTTCCATCTTTAGGTGCCATTTGAAATTGAGTTGGAGAGTTTTGTGTTCTCCAAGCATTTGGAACCGGAAATTGGAATTTTAATTCTGGATGATAAAATTGATTATTCTCGACATATCCTTGTCTTGGATCTTCCCCATAAATCAATCCATCGATCATTCGCAAATAAGAGTCTCTTCCTACATCATATTTTGATTGGGGATCATCTCCTTGCCACTTTGTAGCCATTTGATGCACTTTATTATATCGATCCAAAGGATCCGGATGAGTAGAAAGGAAGGTGGGAATCGTTTCTCCATCACCTCGCATTCGGTGCAACGTTTGGAAAAAATTGGCCATGTGATGCGCGTCATAACCGATTTTGGTAGAATATTCTACTCCAAGTCGGTCAGATTCACTTTCATTGTCTCTACCAAATTTTAAAAATAATAAACCAACACCTTGTTGAGCCTGTTGAGCAAACTGTCTAAATTCCTTGGAGGCCACAATACCGACGATCATACCAACCTGAGCAAGCATAGACTTACTATATTGTTTGGCAGAATGTCGAGCCGTGATATGTCCAATTTCATGACCCAGCACACCAGCAAATTCTGCCTCATTGTTAAAATGAGCCATAATCCCTCTGGTAAAGTAAACAAATCCACCAGGTACCGCGAATGCATTGATGACTGGTGAATCCAAAATTTTAAATTCATAAGCTAATTCAGGTCGATGAGATATTTTAGCCATTTTCTGACCTTTTTCATCAATGAATTTCTGCATAGTAGGATTTTTGTAGGATCCAAAGCTTGCCACAATTCCAGGATCAGACTGCTCCCCTAACGCTCTTTCCTTTTTAGATGACATCAGCATAAATTCCTTTTTCCCCGTCACTGGGTTACGGGAACAAGAGCCTGCAATCATTAAAAAAATAAGTAATAGAAAACTTGCTTTCAGAAGATGTTGACTATACAATCGCATGGTAAAATATTTTTATGTAAAATTTTGAACTCAAGGTAATAAATGATAAATAGATTACATAAAACGATAATAGAAATTACTTCCAAAAGTAAAAGGTCAACAAGTATAATAGACCACTAAAATCAGAAATAGAGAAGAAAAAATGGGGCTATTCTTCATATTTGCAAAAAGAGGAATATGAATATAAAATAAGAAATTTCAAGGGAAAAAGGCAAAAAGAGCTCTTTTAACGAAAAAAAAATAAAAAAAGATGAAAAACACAAGACACTTTTGTTAAAAAAATAATAAGAAAGGGTGATTTATAGGTAAACAAGGGGAAATCGCTACCCTGTCTAGGCAAATAATTGCAGCTTTTTCCTACATTTTTCCATTTAAAAAACGTCTAAAACGCTCAAATCGGTAACTGTATTGTGAGAAAACGTGTTTTTCCCAATCAAAATTTATATATTTGTGTAGGCATTTCCCCCAAATAGGCAAATGCTTTTTTTATTATTTAAGGAATATACTTACAACTTTTAACTAAAATTGAATCCATCATGAGAGAGAGGATCCTTCAAGTACCTATGTACTTGCACACTTCACTTTTTTACAAAAACCTATTCTTCCTTTTTTCCTTTACCTTATTTTTTCTAGCTTCTTCATCTATCAAAGCACAAGATGAATGTATTTCAGCATTTGATGTTGGCGTACTAACTGCGGGTACAGCGTGTCCATCACCGAGTGTAGCTGGAATTCATCCAACTGTACCTTTAGATAATACAGGACAAACGGATGGTGCCCCATTTTTTTCTTGCGCTGGTGGTCCTGGTTCAACCCCCACCCCAAATGTTTGGTTGACCTTTATAGCATCGTCCTCATTTATAACTTATGAGGTTACAAGTACCTTAACAGCTACTAATGTTTTTCTTTTTGAAGGAGCAGATTGTTCTACAATGACCAGTCTCGGTTGTAGGCAAACGACTAATGGTACTCAATATCCATTAGATGTTACATCTGGTAACACTTATTTTATGGAAATACATGGGGCCGATGAATATGATGAAGGAACTATTGATGTGAACTTTACAAGTTATAATACGCCAGATGACTGTTCTCTTGCATGTGATTTAGGCCCAGTAGGACCTGCCAATGCGTGTCCTCCTCTCAAAGGAAGTGGTTCTTTCATGATCAGTAATGAAGGTGCACCTAATGATGGGACAGGAAACTGTGGAGGAGTTGCCGCGACTAGAGATGTATGGGGTTTCTTTTCTGCTCCAGCAGGAGTGACTTCTATGATACTTTCTGCTAATGGATTAGCTAGTACCAACTTTATCGTTTGGGAAGGTGCTGATTGTAGTACCTTAGCCAATGTTGGTTGCTCAGCAGGTGGAGCTCCTATCACCATAACAGATATACCTCCTGGAGGCGTCTATTATATTCAATTTTTTGGAGGAGATGAGACAGATACAGGAACCATCACATTCGATGTCGAAACCATCGCTTTACCTGAAGATTGTACCAGTGCTTGTGATTTAGGAGTTTTAATTCCTCCTGGACCATGTGATTTCCCAGGCATTTCTTCTACTATCACAAATCTTTCCAATATAGGCGCTTTTCCAAGTCCTAATTATCCTACACATCCAGATTGCCCTGGAGTATCTGCTGATGTTTGGGTTTCTTTTATAGCAAGTTCGAATATAATTAATGCGAATATTACTAATTCTGCAGGAGTATGGAATAGCGCCGTTTTAACACTATACACGGGAGGATGTAGTTCTTTAACAGCAATTGCTTGTTCTATAGGGCCAGGAGCTTTTGAGGTAACTGAAGGGGAACAATATTTTTTGCAAATTGCTGGTTCTGGTCTCACTGATCAAGATGATTTTATTCTTGACCTTGGAAGTACCAGAGATTGTAATACATGTGTGTCAAGTAGTAATTTCACATCGGTTCCTGGGCCTAATAACAATAAATATAGAGATGGTCAAGTAGTAGAATTTTGTTTTGAATTAGATGGTTGGATAACTCAAGGAGTCAATTGGGTTCATGCTGTAATTCCTGATTTTGGTCCTGGTTGGGATTTAAGTACACTTACACCACAAATTCCTACTTCTTGTGGCACAGCAAATGGAACTTGGGGCTGGTATACCACCCCATGGACATCTCAAGCTAATGGTAATACCTTTCCACCACCTGGATTTAACACTCCTGGCGCATTCGCCTTTGAGCATAATGGTCAGGGTAGTACTGGGGGTAATGACGGTGATAATCCTGGAGATAATTGGGGAGATGCATGTGGTTCTAATATAAACATTAGCTTTTGTTGGACCATTCAAGTTGCCCAATGCCCACCTGTAGTAGATGGGACTGATTTAACTGTAGAGGTATCTGTATATGCAGATTTTGAGAGTGGAGATTATACTACGGTTGGTTGTAATGGAGGATCGGATGATATTGAACAGAATATCAACCCCTCAGCTGTATGTTGTAATATTCCTGACCCAGTACTTTCAGCAAGTACACCAGTTAATTGTGAAGGGGAATGTAATGGATCCTTAACGGTTAGCAGTAGTAATCCTGGTCCCAGAAATTATATTTGGTTTGATGCTTCAGGAAATGAAATTTTTATTGATAATTTAAATGCAAGTGGATCAAGTACAGCATCTGGTTTATGTCCAGGTATTTATACTGTTAGAGAAGATGATCCTGCTTCATTTTGTTTTAGTGCAAGTAGTCCACTAACCGTTGCTCCAGGAAATCCAGAACCTGTAGTCAGATTTAACAGTGTAAACTCTTGTTATGATCCTAGTGGTCCTCCTCCTACTGTCACTTTGAATTATAATGGTACTTCGCCTTTTACCATCAATTATTTAGAAAATGGAATTCCAAATGTCATTGTACTAAATTCTGGAGATCCTTTTCCTATTTTTCCTTCCTTAACGAATACGTCCTATACCATCACACAAGTAACCGATGGCAATGGTTGCATTGGTAACAGACCAAGTACAGTAAACCTTACTCCTGGACCATCGATCAATCCAATGACTGCAACTCAACCACAAGCTTATTGTGAAGGAGGGGAGATTATTTTAAATGCTAATGGATCTGGTGGATCTGGTTTCTTGACCTATGAATGGACTGACCCTTTAGGCTTACCTTTGTTTGGTCAGCAAGTTTTTGGAAATACTCCTGGAACTTATACCGTCACTGTTACCGATGGAAATCTTTGTGCAATCCCGGGTTCTATTACCATCAGCGAAACACCAACTCCTTTTGCTGAGGTAGCAACAGCTTCCATTATTGATAATAATGTCTGTGAAGGAGAGGATGTTGAATTACTAGGTGCTTTATCCCCATTGAGTTTTGGTACAGTCACACAATGGAGTTGGACTGGCCCTAATGGCTACACATCATTTGATCAAAACCCAACACTTAGCACAGGGCCGGGAGGAGACCTATTGCCTAGTACTCCTGGCTTACCTTATACCTTCTGTTTAGAAATTACCGTCGATAATGGTAATGGTCTTGCTTGTCCATCTGCTCCAGCATGTGTAGATGTTTATGTCAAACCAACACCAGTATACGGTACTCAACAAATTTTATATTGTCCAAATGAGCCTATCGTAGTTGAACTTTTTGGAACAGACTTCACTCCTTTTCCTATTTTTGGTGTTACCGAATGGCATTGGACCGGCCCAAATGGCTATGAATCGTTCCTACAAAATCCCAATGATGCAACTGAACCTGGATTGTATTATCTTGATATCACCGTAGATGGCTGTCAAGATCAACAAAACGACTTCGAACAAATCATTATTCCTGTTATTCCAACAGTTCAAGTTGGATATGATGGTTTTATTGGTGATTTCTTTCCTACTTATTGTCCAGGACAAGACCGTGAATTGAACCTAGAATACCAAACTATTGGTCTTGATGGATCTCCTGTTAGTCCTGATCAGGTGACATTTGAATGGACTGGACCTAATGGATATACCTCTGATCAACAAAATCCTACTGATTTTACAGAGTCAGGTGCTTACACCGTAACTGTAAATGCTTATTACGGTAACTTTAATATTTGTTCTGGAGTACCTGAGATTGGTAGTGAAACTATCTTTGTTACTTTTGCACCAAGTGTTGCACCTGACCTTCAAGATATTGGTCCATTATGTGAAGGTGCTGCGGCAGTTCCTTTACCAGCAACACAAAGTTCTATTCCTGGTACTTGGTCTGGCCCTGGGGTCAATGCTGCTGGTGATTCTTTTAGTCCAGCTGGTTTAGCTGCAAGTTCTCCAGTCACCTTAACTTTTACACCAACACCCGCTGCTGTTACTAATCAATGTGCTTTACCAGCTACAACGGATGATATCATTATCATTACAGAGCCAGCTAGTCCTACGGCTCCTGATCCTGCAACGATTTGTGCTGGAGCAACAGCTGAGATTTATTCGATCACTGATGTTACTGGAGCAACTGGATACACCTGGACTATTGATGATGCAAATGCAACCATTGAGAGCGGACAAAATACCAACAGCATCACTGTTGACTGGGGGACGGCTACTTCTACCAACGTCTGTGTTACGGCTGATAATACTTGTGGATCTAGTGTCCAATCTTGTTTTGCAGTAACCATTAATGACGCGCCAGCCAGTCCTACAGCTCCTGATCCTGCAACGATTTGTGCGGGCGCAACGGCTGAATCTTATTCTGTAGCTACGGTAACTGATGCAACTGGATACACCTGGACTATTGATGATGCAAACGCAACTATTACCAGTGGACAAAATACCAATAGCATTACT
>CAYTVR010000328.1:0-7892 GCA_964441245.1 uncultured Saprospiraceae bacterium
TTGCAATACCGAGAGAGAGTTAAAAATAAAATGCGGCGTCATTTGCGAACGTAAGAGCTTTTGCTCCATAAGAATGTTTTGAGATTTTGATTTCACATTCCTCAATTTTAAAAAGAAAATGATAGTTCCCAACATTAAAGAAGTCAGCAAAAAAGCGATGACGCCTTGCAACAAACTGCGCTGTGATTTTTCTAAATCCTGAGAGGTTGCATTCACGGTCTCAGTCAATTTTGATTCTCTAAGATTAGCTAATTCTAACTCTTGTTTATATTTATATTCATATTCTAATTCTGTTATTTTTTGAATATTTTCTTTATTAAAAAGGCTATCGTTTAACATCTTGAATTGTTGATAGCTTGCTAGTGCTTTTTTGTATTGGCCTGATTCGTTATAAGCTTTTGAAAGTAGTTCCGCAGCATCTGTTTGTGGACCTAGTGCTTTTAGCTCAATGGCAATTTTTTGAACATTTAAGACATACTTTATTACTTGCGAGTATTCTTTTTGTTTAAAATAGCATCTAGCAATACCAAGAGAAGATTTACAAACACCTAATTTTGAATCGATTTCTTTAAAAACCATTAAGGCTTTTTGATAATTATCTAAAGCTAGAGCCCCTTGATTAAGTATCAATTGAACATTTGCAACATTACTTAAACTCTCTCCTATTCCAAGTTTATTATTGATCAATTGATGAATACCTAAGGCTTCCTCTAATATATCCAATGCTTTTTCATTTTCAGACTGAGCTACAAATACATTACCTATTCTATTTAGACAAACGGCGATGGCATTTTTATCATTTTGTTTCTTGCAGATTTCTAAAGCTTTGTTGTAATAGCTTAGTGCTTTATCGTAATTATTTTGATTTTTATAAACAAGCCCGAAATGCAATAAAAGATTTAAGGAATAATCCATAAGTCCCTCCCTTTCATAAATAACAAGAGCCTTATTGAAAAATTCTAGTGCTTTGGGATAATCACCTTGCTCCATGTAAATGGCTCCTATATTCCCATAAGCCCTAGCCATCCCTTTATAGTCCTTTATTTTTTCTTTTATGGCCTTGGCTTCGGTGTACTTGGCAATGGCTTTATCGAATTCCCCTCGATCTGCATAAATATTGGCAATATTATTCAACCTTCCAGCAACTCCCATTAAGTCATTTAGCGCTTTATAGATGACTAAAGATTTACTATAGTATTCAATCGCTTTGGAAAGATCACCTTGATGATAATAGTTTGTCCCAATACCATTTAAAGTCTTGGAAACTTTAGACTGGAGATTTAAAGATTGGTATTGAGTAAGTGCCTGATCAAAATACTTTTCACTTTCCTTATAATTTGATTTGATCAATCCAATATATCCTTTATTAAGAATCACATCCGCTTGGCCTTCTTTAAAATCTAATTTTTCTGATAGGACCTCTGCTTCTTGGAGTAAGTTTTCGGCCTTTTCTACATCTATATCTTGTATCCAATAGACTAGGGTCGTCAATAGATTTACTCGGGTAGAGTCCTGCTCTTTGTGATGCAATAATTTGTTTTCTAAACTATCAATTAACGCATTTTGCGCTTGAATACCTATTATAAAAAACAACAAACAAAAAAAGGAAAAAGTATATTTTTTCACAAGGTTCATATACTAAGAACATTAAGTATTATTCGTAATAAAATAGCTTGTACCTGCTTTATAAAAACTATTAAAGTACGCTTTTTGCTAAAATAGTTGTTGAAGGAAATAGGAAGAAAAATAAGACAAAAGGACTAAGGAGGTTTATGAAATTGATAACTTTTTATTATTTATATCCTTTTCTGATCTACTAATCATCAAATGATTTGAGGTTTAGGTTTTAACTACTTATCCTCACATTATACACCGTGAATTTTATAAAGAATCACTAAAGTAATAAGCGTTAGGTGTTCATTGTATTTTCGTTAACCTTCAATCCATATTTGATGATTATCGCTTTCAGTTTTTAATTAATTTACGCTTCGCTAATACTTTCCCATCATTCAAAAGCACTAAGAAATAAAGCCCAGATCCTAATTCTGGTAAAGAAAAACTCAGATCCTTTTGGTCTAAAATTACTCTTCCATTTACATCATATATAATGACATTGGTAAAGTCAGTGGATTCTTCTATTTCGATTTGAAATGTATCTTTAAAAGGATTAGGGTAAATTTTCATTTTCAAATCCCCTTCTTCTAGATCAAAATCATTATTACTTAGTGCGATATCAGGAATAATTTCAATACCATTTAGGCGCGCCTGAGTGGCTAAAGCATCGTTATCAGAAGCTCTAAACACCAAATCATAATCCTTGCCTGCTTCTATCGTTATTTGATAATCTGATGAGGTCGTACTTCCTAAGTTTACATTGCTGACCAATTCTGTTAGCGGATTTCCAAAACCTGCTTCCCGAATTTCTATTTTTATATTTCTGCCTGCCACAGCAGGATCATAATGCCAACTTTTTATATTATAGGTTCTGGGACTTAATCCTGTCATTCGTATTCCTACTGCCGGAGTGGCTCCTGCGGCACCTGTGTTGATCGCAAAGTCATTCAATAAATCATCAGCATTTGCGTTGGTTCCTGGTGCGGGATTAAAACCAAATAATTGATAGGAACCATTGGCTGTAGTGACAGAAGAATTATTAGTTCCTACCAATTCGGTATACCCTTCTTTAGTAGCAGAACTGTTGGTATTGATATCCAGTTTTACGGTTTCAATGAAGGCATTAACATCAATAATGGATACCCCATTAAATCTTGATCCGTTGGAAGAAGTTCCTGTGGCAACAATTTCATAAACTTTACCTTCTTCAGCATTTAAGGTAAATTGAGCAGGTGCTTCAATATTTTCTATCAAAATGGTATTTCCAATTTGCTCCCCATTTTGCTCCCTTAAAATTACCGTAACCGGTGCGGGAAAATCATTATCAAAATGAAAACTATTTACTTCATATTCTCCTGCTGGTAATCCCTCTATTCTGACTCCCGTTGTCGTTCCATTTCCTGCTCCAAATACAAAGTCTCTAACTAAATCATTTGGCGTACCAGCACCTCGATCTCGATCTCCAGTTACCGTTCCAAAAATCGTAAAGGTAACCTCATTATCCATTGCAGAAGCATTCGCTACAGCATCCATTGGAGTAAACGGATTGAGCGTTGGTCCAGCAGCTCCATTAATATCCACTCCGTAAGTGATACTGGTGTTTATCGGTGGGATGGGTTCTCCTAGATCAGGAGCTGGACCTGAATATGTAACATTGATATATTCTCCAACTATTCTGGTTTGGTAATTAATATAAGATGAATAGGTTCCATGAAACCAAAGCACCACCCTGTCATCAGAATTCGTAATTCCTTTAGGAACAAAAGGTCTAAGATTATCGTGAGTCGAATTTTGTGTCACTTCTGTCCACTCCCAGGTTGTACCTCCGTCTCCTGTTATGGCAGAATATATCTCGTAACGATTGTCCTCCTCTCCTGAGATGGGATTTTTATTCGATGACATAAAAATTTCATCGGTATTATATGGATTAGTCGTAATGATTCCAGTGTAATCATCTTCGCCATTATACAATCCTTTTCCAGCGTCTGCAACAAATTTATTGATCCAACTTGTTCCATTCCAATAAGCATAGTGATAAGTTATTTCATTAATATTTTTTTGTTTAGAATAAGTCACTATTGGATTTCCTGTCGTAGGATTGTAATTTATATTATGAGTCCACGCTCTGTCTTGCGTTCCATCGGAGCCAAATACATATAACTTATTGACTTGTGATACATCTATTGGCGTTCCATCAAAAACACTTTGAAGACTAACGATTAGCGTCCCATCGGTTTGAAATATGTTCCCTCTTGTGCCATCAGTATTCGTTTGGTAATAACAATGATAAAGGCTATTGTCTGCATTTCTTGGATGCCCATCGGTGAAAAAGAAATCTATCCGGTCCTCATTGTTTGAGGTGTATTTCACGTAAGGCCGAACACTACCAGTACCATTTATAAATAAAATAAAATCTAGACCATTACTCAACGGACTTCCATCAGCACTGTATTCTTTAATATTAGGATTAAAATTATTGGTCCTCATGAAATTATATATTTTTCCTCCTTCGGCACTCAATTGAAAAGCATTATTATAAGTTGCTCCTTTCTCATCTGAATCATTGGTCGTAATCTGAGTTATCTGTGGTCCCCAATCGCTTTGAGCAATAGGTTCGTTGACTAAAGAAGTCCGAAAATAATTATTTTTCTCCCGAATATGCGGACTAAAAAATGCCATTATTTTATCATCTTGTCTCATTAAGATAGCTGCATTATTATGGTCATCTTTTTGGACCCAGTCGCTTAAGATGACTTCAGTTCCTATGTTGCTACCTGTTTCAATATCGTTAACACTTAAGGCTACCTTACCATCTTTTTTTACATAAGATGTATACAGTTTATTGTTTTTAAATGCAGCTCTTTCATCATTATACCAAGTCCAAGCTCCATCATTCGATATGATAAAATCAAAGCCTGTTGCCGTGTTATGCTGTGCTAAAATGCGACCTAAGTAAGTCAAAAAGAATAGCGCTATAAGAATTTTTTTCATGTTTTGAGATTTAGTGCTAGAGTGCTAATGTACTTTAAAGTCAAGGTATTTTCCTTTGCAGAATATTTTCATATCATTTAATCATACACTTACGTGTGAATATCATGAACGTTTTAATTATTTAAATTTTTTCAGCAAAAAAACATGCAGAAAATATAAACCTCCATGCTAAACAAACATACATTTTTTAAATAAAAAATAAGATCAAACATCAAAAAAACATGTATATTTTTCGCTTCTCAAAGATAAACAACAACAAGAATGGCCAAAGTCAAACTAAGGTACTTAGAGCAAGAAGTAGTTTCTCACAACCTTTCGTTTGATTATTTTGTCTTATCACTATGATTACAAAAGGTATTGTTTTTATACTAATTGCTACCCTATCCTTCGCGGTGATGAATATAATGGCGAAAGATCTTAGCGATTTACCAGCCATGCAAATTGTTTTTTTTAGAACTTTGGGTACGCTTATTTTCATCTTTCCTTATATGTTATATCACCGAATTTCATTAAAAGGAAATAATGTTGGTTTTCTATTATTGAGAGGGCTGGCGGGTGTCATTTCTTTATCAACTTTTTTCTTAGCCGTTCAAAGAATTCCATTGGGATCTGCCATTTCAATTCGTTATTTAGGACCTATTTTTGGAGCCGTCATGGCTTATTATTTTTTAAAAGAAAAAATAAATATTATGCAATGGTTTAGTTTTGCCATTGCCTTTTCGGGCGTACTTGTTTTGAAAGGTTTTGATTTACGAATTGATTATGTAAGCTTAGGACTGGTCACCATTTCTGCTCTCTTTTTAGGGATGGTTTTTGTGCTGATTCGATATCTCGCATCTAGAGAACATTTTTTGACAATTATCTTTTATTTTTTGTCCACCTCCTTACTCGTAAGTCTATTTTTCTATCCTTCGTTTAGAATGCCTCTCGAATCAGAATGGAGCTCCGTAATTGGTATTGGAATTTTTGGTTTGATTGGACAAATTTTTATGACTCGCGCTTTCCAATTGGAAGAGACCAGTATCTTGGCACCTTTTAAATACATGGAACTAGTCTATGCCTTGATCATGAGTTTTTTTCTCTTTGGAGAAACGTATTCGTGGTTACCCTTCTCGGGAATTTTATTAATTATCGCAGGAATGTTGATGAATGTGAAAGCGAAGAGTTGGAAGTCAAAAGTCAGGAGCTGAAAGAAAAACACAGGAGTCAAAAGTCCATAATCTATTTAGTAATGGACTTCTGACTCCTATTTCTGATTCCATCTTTTAAGAGCTACAAGACAACATGGAACAACCCACTTTTGTACGTGCCCACTCCGGTCTTTTGGCAAACCATTTTTCATGTTCTGGCTGCTCATCATAGGGCTTTTTCAATAAATCATGCAACTCGTTGATCATGCTATAATCTCCTTCATTTGCTGCATCGATTGCTAATTGTGCCATATAATTTCGAAGTACATATTTAGGATTCACTTGATCCATTTTTACTTTTCTTTCTTGGTCAGAAAGTGCTTCTAAATGCAATCGAGTTTGATAATCGACCATCCAGCTTTTCCAATTTTCTAAAATCTCTCCTTCTAATTCTTCTGGACGGTAAAAAGCATTTTTGAAAACTCCATTGACAATGGTCTCCACATCTACTTCACTATCTTTTTTGAACTTGGACAAATTTCTAAAAAACAAAGTCATATCCGTTTCTGTATTTTCCAAAAGCGCTTCCAAGCGATGTATCAATTCATCGTCTTTTTCTATATTCATCGACCAACCTAGTTTTGATTTCATCATGGCTTGATGACCTTTTTCATAATCTACTTTGTATTGTTCTAGTGCCTTTTCAAAAGGAGCTGCTTCTTCCACTAAAGGATAAAGTGCGTTGGCCAACTGAAATAAATTCCAAAGCGCTACTTGGGGTTGATTTCCGAATTGATATCTTTTTTGTTGTCGATCAGTGGTGTTTGGTGTCCATCCTTTTTCATAGCCTTCCAACCAACCATAAGGACCATAATCTATCGTCAAACCAAGGATGGACATATTATCTGTATTCATGACTCCATGAACAAAACCAACTCTTTGCCAATCCAAAATCATCTTCAATGTACGTTGAACTACTTCTTGAAAAAATTGAATGTATCCTTCTTTTCCACTTACTTTAATTTCTGGAAAGAAATAACGAATAGTATAATCTGTTAACTTTCGAATAGATTCCGTATCCTCTCTAGAAGCAAATATTTGAAAATTTCCAAAACGGATAAATGAAGGCGATACGCGACAAACCACTGCTCCTTTTTCGTAAGCTGCATTTCCATCATACATCATATCTCGTAGTACCTCATCACCTGTCAACATCAATGACAAAGATCGAGTAGTCGGCACACCCAGATGAAACATGGCTTCACTACAAAGGTGCTCTCGAATCGACGATCTTAATACCGCCAATCCATCAGCACCTCTAGAATAAGGCGTCTCTCCTGCTCCTTTTAGTTGTAGTGCCCACCTTTGATTGTTGTGTACGACTTCCGTCAAATTGATGGCTCGACCGTCCCCTAATTGTCCAGCCCAATTGCCAAATTGATGCCCACCATAACACATGGAAAATGGAGTCGTGCCTTCCAATACTTCGTTACCAGAAAAAACACCTAGGAATAAATCAGACTTCATATCTTCTTCTTTTAAGCCAATCAATTCCATGACTTCAGCTGTTACATGGACTAATTGAGGAGCAGCCGTTTTTCGAGGTCGTACATAAGAAAATGCAGATTCAAAAACCTGGCGTCGACCATTTTCCTTAATCGGATCAGCTGGTAGTTCTTTATTGAAAGTATCTTGGATATTTAAATTCATATTGTAAAGTAAACTTTATTGACTTTTGAAAGGTACTAAATAGCGATATTTCATAGAAAAAGGCTATTCAAAATTATACTTATAAACATAGTCTGTTTTGAAAACGAAATTTCACCTAAAGCATATTAAAACTAAACCATTTTAAAGGGGATTAGTTTTCCAAAAAGGAAATAAAAAAAGTAATCGAACCGTTTACAAATGATATATCATTAAAATACATTAAATTAATTCTAATGCATTTTTCATACTTACAATCTCTTACCTTTACTTACTATTCGATGGAAGACTAAAATAAACGACATTTTCCCGACATAAAAAAAGAAATATTTATACAACGTAGGGGATAATGCAGATATTTGTGACTTGTTAATGAAATGAATTTACTTTTAGAAACTAAGGATCATGAAAACAATAACTTATAACAGTTTGAATTTTCTTTTTCCTTTA
>CAYTVR010000329.1:0-7868 GCA_964441245.1 uncultured Saprospiraceae bacterium
TCAGTGTTCAAGCCAGTCAAGCTGGAAATATACAATACAATCCTGCGACTAATGTGGTTCGTAATTTTAATGTTATAGAAGATGCGCCGACGTCTTATTGTGATGCATCTGGAGAACAACCTTGGCAAGAATGGATCACTAATGTTGCTTTGGGGGATATTGATAATACCACTGGTAAAACACCATATGGTGATTATACAGACTTGAGTACAGATCTAAGTATTGGTGCAACTTATCCGATTAGTTTGTCCCCCGGATTTAGTTGGGCGATTCATGATGAGTACTTTCGAGTATGGATTGATTACAATCAAGACAATGATTTCACGGATGCAGATGAATTGGTTTTTGAAGGATTTGGGCAATCGACCCTTACGGGAAATGTTGTTATTCCTGCTTCGGCGAATTTAGGAACTACTCGGATGAGAGTCGCCATGCAAAGAGATAATTATGCATCATCGTGCGGTACCTTTGAGCTTGGAGAAGTAGAAGATTATTCTGTCAATATTATCAATAATGGTCCAGTCTTAAGTTTGTCTTGTCCTGCAAATATGACGCTTACTGCTGAGCAAGGAGCGACAAGTGCTTCCGTAATTTGGGATGATCCGAATCCAAGTACGACTTGTACGGATGGTGCTTTTATTTTAACTCAAACAAGTGGCCCATCAAGTGGATCTGATTTTGCAACAGCGACAGTGACAACTATCGAATATGAAGCAATTGATAATTGTGAAAATGAAGAAACCTGTTCTTTTACCATCACGGTTTTAGAAGATAATAGTCCTCCAGGTGAATATTGTGAGGCGCTTGGAGAAGCACCTTGGATTGAATGGATCGAGAATGTAACGTTTAATACCATTGATAATACTTCTGCAAAAGAAAGATATGGAGATTTTACAGATCAAATAACGAATTTAGATCAAGGTGGATCTTATGCGATTGAATTGACTCATCGATTTAGTTGGGATACTGCTGATGAATATTTTAGTGTATGGATTGACTGGAATCAGGATAGCGATTTTACAGATGCAGGAGAAGAAGTTTTAGCGCAAATTAGTTTAGCTCCAAATCTAGGAACGACAGTTGTCACCATTACTGGAAATATAAATGTACCAGCGAGTGCTTTAACAGGAACTACTCGAATGCGAGTAGCCATGAAAAGAGGAGCCTATGCTGGTCCTTGTGAAACGTTTCCCAATGGAGAAGTAGAAGATTACTCCGTCAATATTGTCAACAACGGTCCTTTATTGAGTATTAATTGTCCTGATAATATTTCTACGATTCTTGATCTAGGAAATACAGAAGCGGTGCTTAGTTGGGATGCAGCAACAGCAACTTCGACTTGTCCTACAGGAACTGTTGGAGTGACACAAACAGCTGGTCCTCTAAGTGGGGCGAGTCTTACAGAAGGTAGTTACACGGTTACTTATGAAGCGGTAGATAATTGTAGTAATATTGAAACTTGTAGTTTTTCCATTACGGTGAATAGTGAGGTTTCTTCTTTAACCATTCTCACCTGTCCAAACAATATTAATGTAACGGCGGTCTCTGGTTCAAATACAGCAATTGCCAATTGGACGGAGCCAACGGGAACAACTACATGTACTGATCCAAGCATTTTAGTCAATCAAACGATTGGTTTAGCAAATGGAAGTGCTTTTCCTCTTGGTACAACAGAAGTGACTTATGAATTGAGTGATAATTGTGGAAATCTTGAGACCTGTACCTTCTATGTTAATGTTGCACAAGAAACCAATCCAGGGGAATACTGTGAAGCCACTGGAGAACAACCTTGGCAAGAATGGATCGGTAATGTCACTTTTGCTGGAATCAATAATGATAGTGGTAAAGATTTATATGGCGATTATACTGCTATTGTTGGAAGTGTAAACCAAGGAGATAGTTATCCAATCACTTTACAAGTCAATTTTAGTTGGACACATCACGAAGAATATTTTCGAGTATGGATCGATTATAATCAAGATGGAGATTTTGCAGATGTAGGTGAAGAAGTATTATCGGAGCAAATGACATTAGGAACACCACCTAATTTGCCACCAGCTGTTATTGGAAATATTGTCATTCCTGAAAGCGCATCTCAAGGTACAACTCGGATGCGAATTGCGATGCAAAGAGATGAATATGCAGATCCATGTGGTACATTTGTAATAGGCGAAGTAGAAGATTATACGATTGTAATTAATCCTCTGTCTACTGCTGTTATCATAGAACCGATTGCTGATTTTCTACGATTTGATGTTTTAAATGAAGGACGTTCGATTCGATTAAATTGGGTCACCAATGCAGAATACAAAAACGAATATTTCGAAGTGGAACATTCTACAGATGGACGAAATTTTGAGTTGTTAGAAACAGTAAATAGCTTAGGCGATTCTCGTTTACCAACTCATTATGATATTGATGATACATCTCCTGAATTAGGCGAGAACTATTATCGTTTGAAAGAAATTTATGAAGATGGAAGCTTTAAATATTCTGAGATTCAAAAAGTAGATTTTGATGTGGAACTAGAGGCAGTAAATATTTATCCTAATCCGGCACAAGAAGTTTTGTATATCAACTTAGCCAAGTATGAAGGAAAAGAAGGAGCCCTTAGTTTGGTTGATTTACTAGGTCAAGAATTGATTCGAAAAGATTTAGAGACGATTGACTCAAGACCAGTACAAATTGATTTGAGCAAGATCAAAAATGGTATGTATACCATTAGTATTCAAATAAAAGACAGAAAACGGATGGCTAAAAAAGTAATGATTAGCCGTTTGTATTAAAATATTTCATTTACCCCTGTGACTCTCTGTGTGATAGATTAAATTTTTACAAAAAATAAAATTTTAAATATTCCTAGAGAGTCACGCTCCCCCTCTTAAAATTCAGTCAACGTCACCTCATATTTTAAACATAGATCAGTTGGAAGATTGTATTAATTAAAAAAGGGAGTCGTTCAAAATATTATAAAAGACCCGCAAATTATTCATTGAATATTTTGTGGGTCTTTTTATTGGATAAATGGTGTTAAAAAAGAAGTATTCTGTGAGGGTTCAGTATTGTTAGTAATTGACATAGAGGCTTTTATGATTTTTTGGTTTATATTTTTTTGTTTTTTTAAAGGTGTTAAAAAGTGTGTTTTGTTATATTTTGGTTTAATACCTTATCCTATCTTGCAGTTGTAATTATTTTGAAAAAGATAGAGCGTACATACGGCAAAAGCTTATTCCGTCAGGAACAACAAAACAGAAAGCATTTATAGATTGATGGAAATAGAAAGTGGAGCCGAAACACATTATACATCCTTGATGTAGATTAGTGTTTGAAAATAGAGAGTCGCGTCGACCGGAGCCGACACGACTGACTTAAAGCTGGGTTAAGCTCCGAAGCTAACAATTTATTTTGACATAAAATATTTTGTTAGCTTTTTTTATGTGTATAAACATCTAATTTTTAAAATATGACCTTTTTTATGTTGTTTTTGCCTATAAATGCCTTTTTTTTGATAAAGTATAGTTATTAGTCATATCTTAAAAATCTTCTATTTTAACAAAAATCTACATTTTATTTTGAACTAATTGATAGTCAGTTTTTTATGATGTTTTCTATGAAAAGCTATTCTACAATGCCTCTAAAATGTCTTTGCCTATTGTTCTACAATATCTCATCTTTATATTGTTATAATGAGCTTGAAGGTGAAAACCAAACTTTCTTATTCAGTTCATTTTAAAGATCTTCATCATATAATTTAAATTTATTACTTTTACATTGCTATTTGGATAGAAGCACTCATTATCAAAGACTTATAATTAATTAAAATGAGGAAACATTTATCTAAAAACGTGGCAAAAGTTGAGTAACTACACACACACACACACAGTAGAGATTTTACACCTAGAATGGATCCTAAAAAGACCTTTTTTACAATCAAAGTCAATTCCTTTGAATGAGAATTGATTTTTCGATTGAGCATAACTTATTTGTAAATCGATACATCCCTTGAATTATGAACCGATTCACCTACAGGTCCTTCGTGTACCTGATCCAAAAATTGACCCCCATTACGTTTATTTTCTTTTTTTTGATCTCTATCTTAAAGGGACAAAATATCTACATCAACGAATTCCAAGCTTCCAATACGTTCATCGAGGATGAATATGGAGAAGCGGATGATTGGGTAGAATTGTACAATGCTGGAAATGCGCCAATCAACATTGGTGGAATGTACGTCACTGATGATCTTGATGACTTGACCTCCTGGCAAATACCTGCGACTGATCCTAGTTTAACCACGATTCCTGCTCAAGGTTTTTTAATCTTGTGGTTTGACAAAAATCCGGAACAAGGTGTCCTGCACGTGGATACTAAACTCAGTGGGAGTGGAGAAGACATTGGTCTGATCGCTACAGATGGTCTGACCATTATTGATTCTTACACCTATGGTGAACAAACCGCGAATATCTCCGAAGGTCGATCCAGTGATGGAGCCGATGATTGGACTTTTTTTTCAGAGGAATCGCCAGGAGAAACGAATGCCAATGGAAATAATTTTCTGATGGTGGACATGCCGATTACTTCTGTTGCAGGAGGACATCATACCAGTCAAATTTCAGTCGTATTATCTACCACAACTCCAGATGCTACGATTCGATACACTACCGATGGTTCAGAACCCGTAGAAACATCTACACTGTATAGCTCGCCTGTAACCATCAATGAAACAACGCCTTTACGTGCTCGAGCATTCAAACCCAATTTGACGCCAAGTCGAACCTCAACCAATACTTATCTTTTCGGGGTCACCCATACCTTCCCGATTATTTGCCTAAATACGGCACCTGAAAATTTCTTTGATACACTTAGTGGTATTTATGGTAACTGGATGGAAGATTTGGAACAACCTGTACACGCTGAGCTTTTTGAGTTAGATGGAACCTTAGGTTTTAAACAAGATCTTGGAATCAAAATTCATGGTGGTGGATCAGCAGCTCATACTCAAAAAGGATTGGACTTGATCGCTCGGACGGAGTATGGTGAAAAATATATCAACTACAAAGTTTTTCCAGATTTGAAGTATGACAAATATCGAGCTTTTATTTTGCGAGCCTCTGGAAATGATTCTAAAAACACCTTGTTTAGGGATGCCATGATTAGTGACCTTGTCCGTAATGTAGATGATGTAGAAGGTCGGATAAAGAAAGTGAAATTTGATCCACAAGCTTATCGACCCTGTATCGTTTATCTGAATGGAAATTATTTTGGGATCCACAATATGCGAGAAAAAATGGATTACCGATATTTGGAACGACGTCATGGTATAGATAAAGATGAAGTAGATTTATTACAAAGTCGTATCGATATCAATAATGGAAATCTAGATGCGTGGAAAGACTTTTTTGAGTTTGTGGATGAAAATGATTTTGATAATGAAGAGAACATGGATTCTCTACGTACGATGTTAGATGTCGATGAATATCTAGATTATAACGTCTTTAATATTTTTATAGATAATAATGATTGGCCAGCTAATAACAATAAGCATTGGAGAGAGCGAAAGGAAGGAAAAAAATGGCATTGGATGACCTATGACTTAGATTTTGCTTTTGGTTTAGGACCGCTTCCTCCACTTCCGTGGAATAGTGGTGAATGGAGTTCAAATACCTTACGCGCTGTATTGACCGATACGGCTACCACAAGTGCCTACAAACCTTGGGCAACTTTATTTATGCGTAAGCTAATGCAAAACGAAGCAGTACGTACGCAGTTTGTTAATCGGATGGCTGATCAGTTAAATATCTATTATGGTTCTGATCGAATATTACAACGAATTAATCAATTTGAAAATTTATATGCACCTGAAATAGAACAACATCAAACTGTTTTTGAACCGCGACCTTGGAATGTTTACCTAGAAAGAATCAGCAAGTTTGCTGCCAATCGAGATACCTTTGTTTGGTCTATGTTTAAAAATGAATTCGCAGATATTACCGATGTGGTTGACCTCAATTTACAAACCAATCCGACTAATGCCGGTTCCATACATCTCAATACCATACGCCTCAACGAAAATCAAACACCATGGTCTGGACAATATTTTGCTGGCGTAGATGTACCCCTTTCGGCCATCCCAGGTCCGGGCTATATTTTTGACTCTTGGTCAAATACTGCTTTAGGGAATGACGAGAACACAAGCATAAATTTAAGTGGCGACGAAACCATTACCGCTAATTTCGTTTTGGGTTCTACCGCTATTGGCAACATTGTTATCAATGAAATTAATTACAACTCTCCAGATGAAAATAATGCAGGAGATTGGATAGAATTATATAATGCAGGAACCAGTGATATTGATCTTTCCGCATGGTATTTCGAAGATGAAAGCAACGAGTTTTTTGCGATTCCAGTAGGAACGATTTTGCCGGCTGATGGTTATTTAGTCTTGGTGGAGGACAGTACTGATTTTCAAACAGTATATCCAACGGTCACCAATTTTATTGGAAATTTTGGCCAATCTATTTCAGGAAGTTTTAAACTAAATAATGATTCAGAATTTATTAAAATCAGTAATGCGGATGCTTCTTTTACTGATTCATTAACTTATGCTGATGAATCACCTTGGCCTGAAGCAGCAGATGGAACTGGCTTTACCTTACAATTAATTTCTGCGGAATTAGATAATACTTTAGCAGCAAGTTGGGTAGCCGTTGATCCTACACCAGGCGTGCAAAATTTAGGCAACAATCAAGTCATCGGTTTTGATCCGATTTCAGATAAGTTTACGTTAGATGCACCTTTTGCAGTGACTGCTGGCGCGAGCTCTGGCCTACCTATAACTTATGCCATCGAATCCGGTCCAGCGACCATGGCTGGGAATGTGGTTACGCTAGATGGAGTGATTGGTGTTGTGGTGGTCAAAGCTAGTCAAGCTGGAAATCTACAATACAATGAAGCACCTGACGCTTTCCAAAGTTTTACGGTGATCAAAAAACAGCAAACGATTAGCTTCCCACAATTAAGTGATAAACTGACGAACGATTTACCTTTTGGGATCAATGCTAGTTCGACTTCAGGCTTAGCCATTAATTTTACCATCATCTCTGGCCCCGCGAGTATCAATGGAAATTTAATTACACTAGACGGTATTCCAGGTACAGTAGTGGTACGGGCAAGTCAATCAGGCAACCAACATTACAATCCAGCCCCGATAGTAGATCAAAGTTTTGAGGTGACTAGTCCTAACTTAAATCAAACCATTAATTTTCCAGCATTAAGCGATAAGCTAACCACCGATGCTCCTTTTACTTTACTAGCAACAGCTAGTTCTGGATTGCCCGTTAATTTTGAAATGATTTCTGGGCCTGCAACGATTGCTGGTGATATCATGACCTTAGATGGAATAGAGGGTATGGTGACGATTCGAGCGACTCAAATAGGGGATGGAACTTACAATACTTCTGTCCCCGTCGAACGATATTTTTTTGTAAATAAAGCGAATCAAATTCTTAGCTTTCAAAATATTCCAGACAAATTAACCACTGATCTTCCCTTCAATATTTCGGCATCCTCAAGTGCAGGATTGGCAATTAGTTTTGAAATAATTTCTGGACCTGCAACTATCAATGGCGATCTAATTACCTTGGATGGTATAGTCGGAACCGTTATTGTTCGGGCCAGTCAAGCTGGAAATGGACAATACGCAGCGGCATCACCGGTTCAAAAAAGCTTCTTAGTTACTTCACCTACAGGTTTAATACAAAGCATTTCGTTTCCTGCCTTAGAAGATAAAATGACGACAGATTTACCTTTTACCATATCAGCTATTGCAAGTTCAGCACTACCAGTTAGTTTTGAAATTCTTTCAGGCC
>CAYTVR010000330.1:0-7813 GCA_964441245.1 uncultured Saprospiraceae bacterium
GAAGACTTTCCTCTATCGTTTGTCTAATATTTAATATGTGAAAAAATATTACTATTTTAACGGACAAGCAATCGAAACGAAATAAAACCCCCGCCACTAGATCAACTGAAGGCCGGGATAATCAATAAACAATATCCAATCATTAACAAGCAAAACCTTTGGCATACCTTTCTGAAAATAAAATCAAACGGGTAACCCTGAGCTTTTTTAAAGCTTACTATAAGTTTCGTCCGCGAATCGCTGGTAATACTATTGCCCGGATGGACGTACAAAAAGGTAGCTTGATCGCCGATGGTTTGTATTCCTTTCCCATATCGAAAGAGGAACAATTTGTAGCTACTTTCGAAGCGACCTCCTTTGATACACAAGACGAAGTTTGTTTCCAAATCCAAACCAGAAATGTACACTGGGATGGGGCAGCTGTAGCTGCTTTGATCACTGCTTTTTTTTATAGTTGGGGATATGCTTCTGATCATTTTACTATAGATCAAATTGGATGGTTTCGAGTGGTGTGTTTGTTGCTCGGTGTGTTTTTATTGAGCTTTGTCCTCTTTCGTTTTATCGTTAAAAACTTAACCCGTTATCGATATATTTATGCTATTGAACAATTCAAAAAATATCATGCAGATGAGCAGTGGATTGCAATTGGTGATGATGTATTTAATGGCTTATCTGAAGGATATTTAAGAGAACTTAAAAGCCAGTGCGTATTAAATGGATTTGGTCTGTTGGAAGTAGATCAAAACTTAGAGTCAAGATTGTTGATTACACCTTCTCGTCAAGAAGTTTTTGGTCAACAAAGAAGCAATGTAGGCTTGCTCAATAGAGATGAATCAACGAAACGGGGTAAAGGAAATAAAGCAAAGTATTTTGTCAATAAAGTTTTCACGAAAGTGAATAAAGTCCTAGGTAGAAAAAAATCTGCCACCTCTCTCGAAAGATTTAGGCGATCTAATCTCAAGCAAATGACACTTTTGACCTTGTCCCTTTTGATCATTTCAGGTGTATTCTACAAAGAGTATGAAAATCGGGACATCATCTATGTCAATGAAAATAAATATCAGGATCATCTCGCTCAACAGGCAGATAGTTTAAATGGCGATTATGCCGACTATTTACTTGATACCGCTCATCTTAGAAGATATAATGAAAGTACTACTTCATATCTGGATATTGCAAGTCAAGAGGAAAATGTGGTCCAAAATCGAGGAGCTTCAAGAAGTTATGAGATCATAGAAACGGAAATGCTCGAATTAGATGCTTATCCACAAGAAGAACAATTAGTAACGATTTCGAATGACACGGGTGGCTATGGTATACCTGATTGTGAACGTTTCCATAATTTTACTGGAGCTATTTATTTAGTCCAAGATAACATCTTTCAATCTCTGGAAAATGCCCGCCGAAGAGTCGAGGCTTTAGAGAATAGAAAGATCATGGCCAATTCTATTTGGCTAGGTTGTTTTAAAGGTGATCAAGATAGTTATGCCGTGTACTATGATTTGATGTATGAAAATGAAAATCAAGCTTTACAAGCTGCCAATCAATATGAGAAATTGTTGAAGCGTAAAAGAATAAAAATAGGAAATATTAAATTGAGAGCTTTAACGAAATAGAATTTAATTTTTGACGAATAGTAACCACACCTTCCGCCATTTAAAAACCATTATTTGTATTTGTCTACTATGCCAAATGTTGATTACGATGAACCTTTGGTCAGGTACGCAAAGACTTTTTCCGTTTACGCCAGCCTTTGATTTTATTCCGGTCGATTTTCTTCGAGAGATTCAATTTTACCTCTATTTGTTCAATCTGTTTTTGTTGATGAGCATGCGTTATTTCGAAAGGATTGATTGGCTCGTCGGTGCGTTTTTACTCGTCTCAGCATTTTTAATTTTGACCAATATCCATCGTTTGCAAGTGTGGTTTTATCAGTTGAGCATCCTTTTGTTTTTATTGTCCTTTCGGAAAAAAGAAGCAGGCGTATTAAATGCGCTTCGCTTTAGTCTCATTGCGATTTATTGTTGGAGTGGTTTTCATAAACTGAATGTATTTTATATCGATAGTACTTTTCCGTGGTTTTTAGAAAGCACCTTTTTTAATGCTTTTGGGCAAAACAAAATATTAGCGATTTTTTCTGCCTTATTGGAAATGAGTATTGGAATAGGTTTGTCTTTTCGGTCAAGCCGAAAATGGGCTGTTGCTTTGGGCATCATGTTTCATTTATTCATATTAGCCAGTTTAGGTCCTTGGGGGCATGACTGGAATGTAGTGATCTGGCCTTGGAATATCGCTATGATTTTTTTGTTACTTGTATTATTTTTTAGTGGCGATCAAAATTGGAGATTTTCGCTGATCAATGACCTTCGTCAATTTCCTCCAATGTTAGTACCAGTTGTGTTAATTGGTATCCTTCCAGCGCTTAATATTTTTAATCAATGGGATGAACAATTGTCTTTTAAAATGTATGCTGGCACCAATATGGAAGGTGTTTTTTATTTCGAAGAAGTAGACAAAAACTGTTTTCCTGAGGTAAAAACATCCTATCGTAGTTTGCCACCGATGAATGTTCCTTTGCACCGCATTATTTTAGATGATTGGGCCTTCGAAGAATTGAACGTTCCACCATACACCAGTCAAAAGAGTTTGAAGAGATTAGCTAAAGAACTTTGTAAGTGTCTAAAGAATCCCGAACTTGGAGGCATTGAAATATTAACAGTCCATCCTTGGAAAAGAGACAGTGAACAATTTGAAAATATTCCTTGTGGTGACTTAAAATAATATCGAATGACGCTACTTAAATTTTTAAATAAATTTCAAAACCTCATTCGCACATTTGCCAATAAAAACATCAATCAATAATATCATGAAAAACTTCACGCTCTTTTTTCTTCTTTTCTCCTATCAAATAGTATTGGGGCAAACCACCTACTTGCACTGTGGAAAGTTATTAGATGTCGAAAAAGCTAAAGTCCTTGATGCCCAAACGATCATAGTAGAAGCTGGAATAATAAAAGCCATTGAGAAAGGATATTCAAAGGCTCCTCAAGAAGCAAGGATTATTGATCTTAAAAATAAAACAGTACTTCCCGGATTGATGGATATGCATGTACACATTGAGCATCAATCCAGTCGAAAACGATATGAAGAGCAGTTTAGAATGAATGAAGCGGACGTGGCTTTACAAGCAACTTCTTACTGTCGTAAAACATTGATGGCAGGTTTTACAACCGTACGAGATTTAGGAGGTTCGGGTGTTAATGTTTCTTTGCGAAAAGCAATAAAAATGGGTTACGTGGTTGGACCAAGAATTTATACAGCGGAAAAAAGTTTAGCGACTACTGGTGGACATGCGGATCCGTCCAATGGTTATAAACGATCTATCATGGGTGATCCCGGTCCAAAAGAAGGAGTCATTAATAGTCAAGAAGATGCTAAAAAAGGGGTTCGACAACGATATAAAAATGGAGCGGATTGTATCAAAGTAACCGCAACCGGTGGTGTATTGAGCGTAGCCAAAGATGGACAAGGTCCTCAATTGACTTTAGAAGAATTGACAGCTATTGTTGAGACGGCCAAAGATTATGGAATGACTACCGCAGCGCACGCACATGGAGATGAGGGAATGCGTCGAGCTGTGGAAGCAGGAATTACCTCTATTGAACATGGCACTAAAATGAGTCAATCAACCATGGATTTAATGATCCAAAAAGGAACTTATTATGTGCCAACTATTTCAGCTGGAAAGTTTGTGGCAGAGAAGGCGGAAAAGCCGGGGTATTATCCCGCGATCATTGTTCCTAAAGCCAAAGAAATTGGTCCGATGATCCAAGAAACTTTCCGAAAAGCACATGAATATGGGGTAAAGATTGCCTTTGGAACGGATGCAGGGGTTTTTCCTCATGGAGAAAATGCCAAAGAATTTATTTACATGACTGAAGTCGGCATGTCACCGATGAATGCCATCCAATCCGCAACGATTACAGGAGCTAAATTATTGAACATTGATGATGAACTCGGAAGTATCACCGTTGGTAAAAAAGCGGATATCATTGCCGTAGGAGACAATCCAATCGATAAAATAGAAAGCTTACTAGACATTCATTTTATTATGAAAGACGGAACCATTTTTAAACAATAGTTGATCAACATTGATACCCAGCAACTAAGTAACCAGTAATTACAAGTCCAAAATGCCGCTGATTAAAAATTCCACTTATCGACCGCCATTTATTTTTCGAAACCATCATTTGAATACGATGTATCCTTCTTTGTTTAGAAAAGTGAAAGGGGTAGAATATGTGCGACAAAGGATAGAAACGCCGGATGATGATTTTATTGATTTGGATTGGTCAAAAGTGGGGAGTGAAAAGTTGGTCATTGTTTTACATGGTTTGGAAGGGAGTGCAGATCGAGCCTATGTGCGTGGTATCATCAAACGAATGAATGATCTAAAATGGGATGGATTAGGCTTTAATTTTCGAGGTTGTAGTGGCGAAGATAATCGACAAGCACGTTCCTATCATAGTGGCGAAACCGAAGACTTAGATTTGATTATTCAACAGGTCAAAAAGATGGGTTTTTATAAGGAGGTGGCTATTGTTGGATTTAGTTTGGGAGGCAATGTCACTTTGAAGTATGTTGGTGAACGAGGCCATCAATTAGATCCTATCATCACTCATGCTGTCGGAATATCCGTGCCTTGTCATTTGGAAAGTGGAAGTGCAGAATTGAGTAAATGGCATAACAAGATTTATATGCATCGCTTTCTAGTGACTCTAAAAGAAAAGGCAGAGGCCAAACGACCACAAATTGCAGATCTAGTTGACTTTGAAAAGATCCATGCTTCCAAAGATTTTTATGACTTCGATCATCATTTGACTGCTCCTGTCAATGGTTTTGAAAGTGCCATAGATTATTGGACCAAGTCAAGTAGTAAACAATTCTTAGCTGATATTCACATTCCAGCTTTAATGATCAATGCTTTGGATGATAGCTTTTTAGCGGACGAATCCTATCCTCGATCTATCGCCAAAAATCATCCTTATTTCTATTTGGAAACCCCAGAATACGGTGGTCATGTGGGTTTTACAGGAAGTGATGTGGAAGGTTATTATTGGACGGATAAGCGAGTAGGGGAGTTCCTTACGGGAAATGTTTAAAAATTGTACATGGTAGGAGGATTATTCTTTAGACGGTCCAATCCTATCGCTTGCAAATGCTTCTATCCAAATTAGCACGCTATCCATTAGAGTATTTCTATATAAGCTACCATTTTTCGCCTAAAAAAGGCTAGATTTGCCCGATGCATGTGGCAGAGAGGATTAATTCCTGATTTTTTCCAAAACATAATCTTAATTATTCGTTAAAGGTATATGTCTAAAGATTATATTGTTTAACTTATTTGTTTGATTATAAGAGTTTTAGGTCTCTATTAGAGGTTTGTTTTAATAATGAAATTCAGGGCTTATAGGCAATGAAAGATACACCTGATTTTTTTGACGGATTTTTTAAAAAACTCCGAAGACGTCGAATCAGAAAAGTCCTTTGGGCTTGGCTGAAATGGAGCTTCTTGTTTTTGATCCTTCTGGTGATTCTTTTGTGGTTTGTCTTTCAGACCGAACGATTCCAAAACTGGGCACTCAATAAAGTGACTTCCTACCTTTCTGAAGAACTCGATACCCGTGTTGAAGCGGAGCGTATTGATTTTGACTTTTTCAATAAATTAGTACTAGAGGGATTTTACCTCGAAGATCAAACAAAGGATACTTTGCTCTACACCAAACGTCTGAAAGCGAGCATGAGTGCTGATCTTATTTCTTTGATGAATAAGGAGTTTGATATAGACGATATTTATTTGGAAGATGCTCAAATTAATATTACTCGAGATACAGGAAACTATGATAATAATCTCCAGTTTATTTTAAATAAATTGAGCAAATCTCCCAAGGAAGATCAAGATACTTCTGCAAAAGTAAAAACACCTTTTTTCCTAGATGTGGATCGATTATTTTTGGATCGAATAAAATTTGTCAAAGACGATAAAGTTTCTGGACAATTGCTTCAAGTGGTTTTGGATCATGGTGAGTTCATCGTGGATGAATTGAATATTCCTGATAAAATCATCACGATCAAAAAAGGGACAATTGTAGAACCTCGTGTAGCATTGATCGAAAGAGAAAAAAATCCTTTACCGCTAAGGGAAGAAGAAGAACAGCCTGACAATGAAGACAAAGGATTTGTATTGAAGGTTCATCATTTTGAATTGGATGAAGGAGCATTTAGTTTGGACAATTATCGCAAAGCTCCGGTAAAGACAAGCCCAGATGATGAGGTGGATTTCAAACATCTCACTGTTCAAAATATAAAGATCAATCTAGATAATTATTTAATGACCGAAGGAAAACATACGTTTAAAATCAATGGCATTAGCGCAGACGAAAAAAGTGGTTTTGCTTTAAACAAACTTTCCGCCGAGGACGCCAGAGTTTCGAGTCGAAGAATTGAATTGTATGGAATGAATTTGGTGACGCCATATAGCGATTTGAAAGATACCTTAGTTTTCAAGTTTCGAAGTTTTGATGACTTTGATGATTTTGAAGATCGGGTATTGATGCAATCTAGGTTCAAGAATTCAACCGTTGCCTTGAAAGACATTTTATACTTCGCTGGTGGCTTGAAAAATAATGCGTTTTTTAGTAAAAACAAAGAAGAGATATTTAGAATTAACGGAGAAGTACAAGGAAAGGTGAATAGTTTGAAAGGGAAAAATTTAAATATCATGCTGGGGCAAAATACTTCCTTTAAGGGAAATTTTTCTTCCAGAAATCTCTCTGTAAAAAATGAGGAATTTCTCAACCTTTCGATTGAAGAAATGGAAACGGATATGCAAACCTTGCGTTTGTTGGTACCTGGATTTGATCCACCTCGGAATTTTGACAAATTAGGTCATTTAAAATTTGATGGAAAATTTATTGGCTTCTTTATCGATTTTGTGGCAGACGGAAATCTACTGACTGATCTGGGTCAAGCCCAAATGGATATGAAGCTTGATTTGCGTCAAGGTCGAGAATTGGCCAAATATACAGGAGGATTATCTTTAAATAATTTTAACCTAAAAGAATGGTCGGGTAATAAAAATTTAGGAACGATTACATTTAGCTCGACCGTCGAGGAAGGTCAAGGACTGACAATTGAAACGGTGGATGCCAATTTGGGAGGAACCATTGATAACTTCACTTTTAAAGGATACAATTACCAGAATATTGACATAGATGGAACGTTAAAACAAAATTTATTTGATGGTGATTTAAGCATCAAAGACGAAATGATTGATTTAGTATTTGATGGTTCTCTTGACTTTGTGGATAGTATTCCTAAGTTCGATTTCAAAGCCAAGGTGAATTATTTGGATATGAAAGGCCTCAATTTGATCGAAGAGGATTTGAAAGTTGCGGGTGATGTAGATATTAAATTAATAGATAAGAATCTGTCCAACATTCAAGGAGATGCTGCGATTCGAAATGTACAAATCATAAAGAATGGAAGCGATGAATATCTAATCGATTCCTTTTTGGTGGATTCAAAATTTACTGGCGGACTTCGAAGAAGTTTTAATATTGATTCGGAGATTTTAAAAATTGGAATGGAAGGCTATTTTGATATCCAAGAAGTGCCAGAAGCTGTTTTACAATATATAGAACGAAATTATACCGAAATAGCCAATCGCTTTAATGTTCGTAGCGCTGGTAAAAAAATAAAACCTAGCCGCTTTGATTTTACTTTTGATATTTTAGATTCTAAAAATTTGACC
>CAYTVR010000331.1:0-3336 GCA_964441245.1 uncultured Saprospiraceae bacterium
TACATCCTGATACAGGTGGTGTGACTTCACATTCACAATTTGCTTCATTCCATACCTCAAATCCATTGGTGCAATCATTGTCATCGCAAGTTGGTACGGTTAAGATATTTTCACATTCACAATTTGCTTCATTGTAGGAGTCAGCGGTGAATTCACAATTGTCATCACAACTTGGAGGAGTTAGCGTATAGACACATTCACAAGTGACTTCGTCATAAACATCAGTTGTAAACTCACAAGCATCATCACAGGCACCGGGCGTAATTGGATTGTTTTCACAACTACAGGTTTCATTATTGTAAACATCTGCGGTTAAGCAATCATTGTCATTACAATCAGGAATGGTCAAAACATTTTCGCATTCACAATTTATGTTATTGTAACTGTCCATCGTATTTGGACAATTGTCATCACAAGATGGTTCGATCAAAACATTTTCACAATTACATGTCGCAAGGTTATAGTTATCTGTCGTGAATTCGCAACCATCATCACAATTAGGCTCCGTTAAAATATTCTCACAAGAACAGGTGGTTTCATTATAGGAATCATTTGTATCTGAACAGCCATCATCACAGTTGGGTTCGGTTAAAATATTTTCACATGCACAAGTGGCTACATTATAACTATCCGAAGTATTTGGACAAGCATCATCGCAATCTGGTTGAACCAAAACATTCTCACATGCACAAGTTGCTTCATTATAAGTATCTATAGTATTTTCACAAGCATCATCACAACTTGGTATATTCAAGGTGTACTCACATTCACAAGTAGTGGTATTATAAATATCATCAGTAAATTCGCAAGCATCGTCACAGGCACCTGGCGTAATTGGATTGTTTTCACAACTACAAGTTGCAATGTTATACACATCGGCAGTCAGACAATCATCATCGTTACAATCAGGTTCTATTAATATATTTTCACATGCACAAGTTATCGCATTATAAAAATCATCTGTATCTGCACAAGCATCATCACAATTAGGTAGATTTAAAATATTCTCACATTCGCAAGAAGTAATATCGTAAGTATCTGTCGTGAATTCACAACCATCATCACAGTTGGGTGTCGTTAAAATATTCTCACATTCACAAGTCGCTACATTATAACTATCTGCGGTATTTCCACATGCATCATCGCAATCCGGTTCTGTTAGAATATTTTCACAAGCACAGTTTGCTACATTATAACTATCCACTGTATTTGGGCAAGCATCATCACAGTTAGGTTGGGTTAAAACGTTTTCACAGGCACATGTAGTTGCGTTATAACTATCTGCGGTATCATCACAACCATCATTGCAATTAGGTTCGGTTAATACATTTTCACAAGCACAAGTTGCTATATTATAACTATCCGCAGTATTTGGACAAGCATCATCACAATCAGGCTCTGTTAAAATATTTTCACAACTACAAGTTGTTTCATTGTAGGTATCATTCGTATTAGCACAACCGTCATCACAGTTAGGTGCCGTTAAGATATTTTCACACTCACAAGACGCTACATTATAACTATCTGAAGTATTGGGGCAATCGTCGTCGCAATCTGGTTGAACCAAGATATTCTCACATGCACAAGTTCCTTCATTATAAGTATCCGTTGTATTTTCACAGCCATCATCACAACTTGGTATATTCAAAGTAAACTCACATTCACAAGACGTAGTATTGTAAATGTCATCCGTAAATTCACAACCATCATCACAAGCACCTGGCGTAATTGGATTGTTTTCACAAGCGCATGCTGCTACATTGTAGACATCAGCAGTTAAGCAATCATCATCATTACAATCGGGTTCATTTAGAATATTTTCACAACTACAAGTTACAGCATTATAAGCATCATCCGTATCTGGACATCCATCGTCACAGTTTGGTTCATTTAAAATATTATCACAACTACAAGTAGTTGAATTATAAGTATCCGTTGTAAATTCACAGCCATCATCACAATTCGGTTCGGTTAGAATATTCTCACATTCGCAAGTCGCTACATTATAACTATCTGCAGTATTTCCACAACCATCATTACAATCGGGTTCCGTTAAGATATTTTCACAAGCACAAGTTGCTACATTATAGCTATCCGCAGTATTTGGACAAGCATCATCACAATCCGGCTCCATTAAAACATTTTCGCAAGCGCAACTAGACTCATTATAAGTATCGGTAGTATTTGAGCATCCATCATCACAATTTGGCTGAGTCAAAATATTTTCACAAGCACAGGTAGCAATATTATAAGTATCTGCTGTATCATCACAGCCATCATCACAGTCCGGTTCCGTTAAAACATTTTCGCAATTGCAGGTGGTAGGATTATAAGTATCTAATGTATTTATACAACCATCATCACAATTCGGTTCGGTTAAAATATTTTCACATGAACAAGTAGCTACATTATAACTATCTGCGGTATTTGGGCAAGCATCATCACAGTTAGGTTGGGTTAAAACGTTTTCGCAAGCACAAGTGGTTGCATTATAAGTATCCAATGTATTTGGACAAGCATCATCGCAACTTGGTGTAGTCAAGGTGAATTCGCATTCACATGTTGTTTCATTATAAACATCAGTCGTGAATTCGCAGCCATCATCACACGCATCTGGTGTAATTGGATTATTTTCACAAGAACAGGTGGCAATATTATAAACATCGGCTGTTAAACAATTATCATCATTACAATCAGGTTCTGTTAAGATATTTCGACAATCGCATATTCCTATATCATAGGAATCTTCTGTGTCTGGACAACCATCATCACAATTAGGTTCGGTCAAAATATTATCACAAGAACAGGTAGTCATGTTATAAGCATCCGCTGTGTCATCACATCCATCATCACAGTTAGGTTCGGTCAAAACATTCTCACATTCACAAGTGATGGCATTGTAACTATCTGCGGTATCTCCACAACCATCATCACAATTAGGTTCGGTTAAAATATTTTCGCAAGCGCAAGATATTGGATTAAAGCTATCCGCAGTATTATCACATTCATCATTACAATCAGGTGGTAATCCTCCGATATCCCAAACACAAGTAATTTGATTAAAACTGACGGTCTGCCAACATTCTAAATCTGAAGGCTCAGGATCTTGTACTCCTTGATTTTCCCAAAAACATAAGACATTATTGAATTGATAATCGTCCCAACAATTTACCGCCGAGGGCTCTGGATCTTGTACTCCTAAATTATCCCAAAAACATAAGACATTATTAAATTGATAATCATCCCAACAATTTACAGCTGAAGGTTCTGGATCTTGTACCCCTAAATTATCCCAAAAACATAAGACATTATTGAATTGATAATCGTCCCAACAAT
>CAYTVR010000331.1:3436-7801 GCA_964441245.1 uncultured Saprospiraceae bacterium
CCTTGATTCTCCCAAACACATAAAGCATTATTGAACTGATAATTGTCCCAACAATCTACGGCCGAAGGTTCGGAATCTTGCACACCTTGATTCTCCCAGATGCATAGGGAATTATTGAATTGGTAATCATCCCAACAATTTACGGCCGAAGGCTCGCTAGGAATAAGTCCAATTGTAGGATCATTGTCATCACAGTCTTCACTTACTATTACTCCATCACAATCATTATCAGGACCACAACTTCCACAACTAAGAAGAACTGCCCCAGGTAAATTGCCCGTACCACAATACACGCCTACATTATCTATGGCAACATCTTCAAAACCTTCATTGAGGCCATCAATGAATATATTAATATCTAATGAAGATCCGAGATTTGGAATTTGAAAACAGAAAGAGGTAAAAGCATTATTCAATGGATGAAGAGGATCTCCTACAAAATCACAATTCAAATCAAATGCTGGGTTTGTATCTTGCCCTTGGTCTTCAATTGAGGCTAGAGAAATTGGAGTCCCATCAACAGCCACACTGATGGTAAGATTGGATGGAGGATCCCAACCTTGAGTATTAGACGATGCGGCAAAGCCAAATGATGCAATGTCCATGCACAAATATAATTCATCAGGATCTGTACAACTAGAAATGTTAATTCCTGTCCATTCTGCAAATTCTTCATCATCATTATCATTAGGACCACACACACCACTATCCGTGTTATAGGCAGCTATAAAATTTCCGGAAGCACCTCCGTATTGTCCACTAAAAGCGATATGCATTTCTCTTGCGCATCCACCGCCATTCTCACAAACAACTCCATAGTGATATACAAAAGGATCACCTCCACATTCCATATCGAGCGCAAGTGGTACTGTGCCATTACTTCCATCAAAATTGTCAATCCAAATTTGTCCATGAGAATTGAGCGTCAAAAAAAGTAATAGTAAGGTTCCTAAAAAAACTCTCATGGTTAGGGTTCTTATTTTGTTATTTCTCCAATCCTTTTATCAGAATAATTTCTAGTACTTTGTATACTAAAATATTATTTTCATAAATGGACTTTTTGTTAAAAACGATAAGTTTCGCTTATTATCAATGGCTCACTTCTAAGTCATAGATTTTGACCTTCGCATGGCCTCCTTTATCTCTAGTAGTTAAGTAATTACCTGTTTTAAAATAATTATCAAATACATTCCAGTGTTTCATATGTTCATCCTCATAAACAGTAGATTCTTTACCATCCAGTTTCACTTCCAATCTTCCATCAGATGCAAAGACCTCTAAGGTGAATTTCTTTTTTCCAACAAACCTATCGAAAAAATATCCTTCATCATCTATCCAGTTTTTGGTCACTAAGATTTCTTCTGGAGAAGGGTTTCGAACTTTGAGAATTTTCCTCTTGACTTGAACTTTACCATCACGATAATAAACTTTGAGAATAGGAGGAGCATTAGTATCTTTTTGACCTATTAATTTTTGTTGTTCTTTAGTTAATTTTCCATGAATTTGGGCGATGATTACCCTGTGGCCCTTTCTGGGTTTTGGATCTTTTGTCATGCTAAGCGCTTCACTTTTCCTTTTTTCTTTGGTTACTTTAGGAACAGACATGGTGACCTTCATATATCCACCATCCTTAAATGTCCAATTGGTCGAATTATCACCAGGTATCATTTGTTCTCTAAGCTCTGATCTTGAATATTTTGAATTGGCCGTTGAAGCATAGGGATAAGTATAAAAAACTATGGATCCGTCCGTATTATCTGCATACATAAACTCTTTGAGTCCCTCTATTTCTGTGTAGTTTTTAAGCTCATCTGGATCATACTCGATGGGTTTACCGCTCCCATCTGGTCTAGGAGTAGGTATGGTTACTTTCCAATGGGATAAATCAATATTGGGAATGATCGGATCTGAGGTAGTAGTTGTTTTAGTCCCACCACAGCTAGTCATTAAGAGTAGCGTAAAAAGAGCAGTACAAAAATGAAGCAAAGACTCTTTATTAGCTATTGGGTTAAATAATTTCATTTCTCTAAAAAGTTTTGTTGATCTTTTATTACGGAAGTTATTTATCAAATAATTGGTCAATTTTTAATTGGTCAACCAATTTAATTAGTCAAATATAGTCAATAATACTAGGTCTACAAATTTTTAAAAATATTATTTTGAACAGAGATTCGGAATAAGCAACTTTTAACAAAATACAAGTATCAATATTGATAAAAAATCGATTTTAAATTGTGAATTAATAAAACTGCTTCCCTAATATTTAGTCATTGGAGTTCGCTGTTATTAAAATAAGCATAGCAAAATATTATCACACACAAGGGTGAATTTGCCCTTATTTGAAGCGAGCGATAAACAGTCGAAAGACTAAGGAATAGACATTTTTTGGTTAACCAAAAAATAATTTAATCCATATTAAACATTCAAATGTAAGCTAAAAACCAGTTTTTACTCTTTTTTTATTAAAATAACAGAAGAAAGTTTTAGAATTCATGCCAAATTCCTGTATTTCTTTCCTATATTTGTCAGGCGGTTTGGTCAACCAATTCATCATTCAAAGCATTTTAGACCATTTTCAAATAATTCACCTATAGCTCAAGAGTAGCAATTGAGAAAATTTATTGAACCAATACCTAATTGGAAATGATTTAAACATCAGATAGATTTTCAACAACAAAACCTACCTCTTCGAACACTTCTTCCAAAAACCTCACCTGGACTAGAAACAACGTTTCTCTATACTCAATTTTATATCCTAATTAAAACTCTAAAATATCTTAGTATGAAAATCTTCTACTTAAAAATGAATAAATTACTGCTGACACTTACGCTCTTAGCGTTTTGTTGTCAATTAAATGCACAAAGTACCTTAGTTACTTACGTAGGAAGCGGCACGATGGCGGCACCTGGTGATTGGACCGTTGGGTCCAATTGGGATACAGGTATGGTTCCAGGTATTAATGACGATGTAGTCATTACAGGAAATGTATTTGTTGAAATACCGACTATGGTCACCATTACTGTTCAATCAGTTGAAATAAAATCTGGTGCTGATTTTATTATAAATGGAACATTAAACGTGGGTAGTGATGATGGTGGTGGTACAAATGGAGCACTCGATTTAGACTCAACAAGTGGAACGGTAACCAATAATGGTACTGTAAACGCCACTAATAATGATGAAAGCGGAGTTTACGTTAAGGGTACCTTTACCAATAATGGAGATATTAATATTAATGGAGCTGGCACGGACGGCCTTTTTGTGACCGCTAGTGGTACTTTTATTAATATGGGAATGATATCCATAACTGGTGCGGTGGACGATGATCATATTGTTGTAGATTCTGGTACAACTGGTGGTATACGCACCTCATCCAGCTTTATTAATAGTGGAGATATTGATATTACCATGCTTGGAGGTGATGAAGGGATCTTACTAGCCGGTGGCTCAACGTTTGATAATAATGCTGGAGGAACAATTGATATTATCAATAATGGTGGGGTTGATGGCATTGTTATAGAATACACTACAGATCCAACGAAAGTAGCTACATCTTTAATTTCAACTTTTAATAATGCTGGGAACATTAATATTTCTGGTAGTTCTACTGACAATGGATTAAGCTTGAAAGGGAGTAGCTTAGGTACTGTTGTATTTAATAATAGTGGAACCCTTAATATAATGGATACTGAGGATGATGCCATTGCACTACAAGAATTTGCAACATGGAACAATAGCAACATGGTTACCATTATGAATTCAGGAGACCATGGAATAGAAATCAAAGCAAACGCTACTTGGATTAATAGTGGCATCTGGAAAGATGTAAATAGTGATGGTGATGGCTTACAAATAGATGGTACGGCCATGAATTCAGGTACCTTAATAATAGATATAACTGGTATTACTAGTGATGCCATTGAAGTCGATGATGGTACTTTTGACAACACAGGTGGCGTTATAGAATCTGGTTGTAACGATACAACAAATGAATTTGAACTAAGAGGTAATGTAGATTTAGGAAGCTCTTGCTTTGTCTTTGATATTGCAGGTACATCAGCCGGAAGCAATGAGTTTGATCAAATTGACGTTCTAACAACTTTTCCTGCTCCAATTTCTAGTGTAGATATAAGTGGTGTGACAGCGAAGTTAGAATGGGCTTATACACCAGAAATTGGCGACTGTTTTAAGATAGTAGATGGAGCAGGTTTGGTCATTGGGGAATTTGCTTCTATTGTTAGCTCAGATCCAACAATAGCTTATGAATTAGATTATTCTGTAGCAAGCGAAGTAGAATTATGCGTTGTAGCACCTTGTGAATTAGTAGTTGATTGCTCGAACATAACGGATCAAAATTTAGAATG
>CAYTVR010000332.1:0-7763 GCA_964441245.1 uncultured Saprospiraceae bacterium
GCAGCTCGACCACCAAAGGTCATACACATTCGATCTAACAAGGCTTCTGTCCTTGTAATATATTCTTCTTTTGGAAGGTATTGGGCATAACCCAAAGTGCCAATTCCACGAGGAACAATCGTCACTTTGACTAGCGGAGAAGCATGCTCTAAGAACCAACCACAGATGGCGTGACCAGCTTCATGATAAGCGATGATTTTCTTTTCTTTCGGTGCGATGATTTTGCTTTTCTTTTCAAGACCACCAATCATACGATCAAGCGCATAATTGAAATCGTCCATGTCTATTTCTTTCTTGTTGCGACGAGCAGCGATCAAAGCCGCTTCATTACAAATATTAGCGATTTCAGCACCTGCAAATCCTGGCGTCATTTCAGAAAGGGTAACGGCTTGAACTCCAGAGCCGATTTTGATATGCTTTAAGTGTACTTTAAAAATTGCTTCTCGACCTTTTAAGTCAGGACGATCGATTCCAATTTGTCGATCAAAACGACCTGGTCGCAATAAGGCATTATCCAATACATCAGGACGGTTGGTCGCAGCCATCATGATAACTCCTTTGTCTGTACTAAAACCATCCATTTCTACCAATAATTGGTTCAATGTATTTTCTCTTTCGTCATTTCCGCCTTGCATAGAACCTTTTCCTCTCGCTCGACCGATGGCATCAATTTCATCAATAAAGACAATACAAGGGGCTTTTTCTCGCGCCTGTTTGAATAAGTCTCTAACTCTAGATGCTCCAACCCCGACAAACATTTCTACGAAATCAGATCCAGAAATAGAAAAGAAAGGTACGCCAGCTTCACCAGCAACGGCTTTCGCCAAAAGGGTTTTACCTGTACCAGGAGGGCCTACCAAAAGTACACCTTTAGGGATTTTCCCACCAAGGGAAGTATATTTTTTAGGATGTTTTAGAAAGTCTACTACTTCCATGACTTCTTCTTTGGCTTCATCTAAGCCTGCGACGTCTTCAAAAGTAACATTCACCTTACTATTCCCATCAAATAGGGTAGCCTTGGATTTTCCGATATTGAATATTTGAGCACCTGGTCCGCCAGCACCACCACCAACTCTACGCATGATAAATACCCAAATACCGACAATGATTAAAATGGGCAGGACCCAACTAAGAATTGGAGTCAACCAGTTTTGTTTGGTAATGAAATCGGGTGTTTTTTGATCAGCAGGAGCCAAATCTGAGCTTGAATAAAGTGCTCTCAAATCATCTTTGAAGCTATCAATTGTGCCAATTTGAAAAATATAATGCGGTCCTGTGCTATTAAATTTACTCTCTGATGCATCTTCATAATCACCTACTTTGTCAGGTTTTAGAAAAACCTGTACGTACTCTCCATTGACAATAACTAATCTATTAACGTCTCCTTTTCGAACGATTTGCTCGAAACGATCCCACTTAATAGGTTCATTACTTGAATTAGTGAGTGTGTAAAAATTTAGACCTAAGAGGAATAAAGCAAGTAAACCATATATCCAATAGGAGTTGACTCCCCCGTTGTTTGATTTATTATCTTTGTTGTCCATTAAAATATATTGATACTATTAAAAATATTCGAAATTTGAATAACTCTATTGTAGAACGAATAAAATAACAAATCGTTCTATTTAAAGAGGAGAAATCTAATTTTTTTGACAATAAAAGACTATAAATCATGATATTCTGTAAAAATAGCGTCTCCCCAAAGGTCTTCTAACTCATAAAAGGCTCTGGTATCGCGATAAAATACATGAACTACAGTCGAAAAATAGTCTAATAAGATCCAAAGGGAATTTTGTTGACCTTCATGGTGAACAGGCAAGGTATGCCCTTCTGATTTTAAACGTTGATATATATTGTCCGAAATTGATTTTACTTGAGTCGTAGATTCTCCTTCGCAGATGATGAAAAAGTCGGTAGAGGAGTCTTCTATTTTTCTTAAATCGAGTTTTACAATATTTTTGGCTTTGATATCTTGCATGCTATCAACGATCAGGTCATTTAATTCCTCTTCGGATAGCTCTCTTTGTCTTGCTTCTTTTTGTGAACTCAAACTTATATTTTGTTAAATTTGTGATGATGGAATCTTTGCTTAAGAGTATGTTTAAAATTTAAACATGCTCTAAGTTTCCATTCGAAATAAGAGCTGGGTTAGTATTTATTTTAACTTGCTCTAAATTAAAAGGTTCTCTTTTGATCCATTTTGCTTAGCTTGCTCACTTTATAGACGTAAAAACCTATGAATTAGGTACTTTAGAGCGTCACTTAAACATGTAAAAATACTAAAATACATCTGTTTGAATACTATCGAGAACACTCTTTTTATAGGAAAGGTCTTTTTGTACTTCCCAAAGTTGGATTCTACCAATCAATTCGCTACAGAATATCTATCAAAAAACAATCCAAGTGAGGGTACGGTTATCTCTACCCATTGCCAAGATAAGGGGAGAGGGCAAATTGGCAGTCAATGGGAAAGTGAACCAGACAAAAACATCAGTTTAAGTGTCATTTTGTACCCTAACTTTGTTGAAATTCAGCAACAATTTCTCCTCAGTCAAACCATCTCTTTAGGTGTGTTTGATTTTATTCGTAAACACTTGGGGCAAAATATCAAAGTCAAATGGCCCAATGATATTTACGTTAAGGATAAAAAAGTAGCCGGTACTCTTATTCAAAACACTTTAACGGCTAATAAGTTCCAATCATCAGTGGTCGGAATTGGTATCAATATCAATCAGCAGACGTTTTTAAGCGATGCGCCCAACCCGACTTCGTTTAAAATGGAAACAGGAAAGGATTTTGATTTGGATGAAATGACTAAAGATTTATGTTGGGCAGTTGAAAAAAGATATTTACAACTCCGTGCTCAACAAAAACAAATTATTCAACAAGACTATCTCAATAACTTATATCGTTTTATGGAAGATGGATTATTTCAGCGGCCAGATGGTACCATTTTTAATGGAAAGATCATTGGAGTAACGGAACAAGGAAAATTGCGACTCGTACACAATAAAGGCGAAGAGCTTTTCGAAATCAAAGAAGTTAAGTTTTTATAATTTTGAATGCGAGAATAATTGAATTTTGAATGGCCCTTTTATCGCGAATATCACGTCAGAAGAGCCATTCAAAATTCTCGCATTCAATCATTCAAAATTGAAATTGGGTGTCATTAATCAAAAAATTGGCGGGTGAAACAGCTATCTATGGAATTAGTAGTATCCTTAGTCGCTTGCTTAATTATGTAATCCTTATCCCATTTTTCACTAACTTTTTCAAACAAGGAGAGTACGGAGTAGTGTCGGAGATGTATGCCTATGCTGCATTACTAATGGTCTTTTTCACCTATCGCATGGAAACAGCTTTTTTTCGATTTGCAAGTCGAGACGAAAAATTGGATAAGACCTTTTCTACAGCTTCCATTGCATTAATCATTTCTACTTTCTTTTATATTCTTTTTTTGGGTGGCTTTTCTCAGATGATCGCCAATTTTTTAGAGTATCCAGATCATCAAGATTATGTACTTTTGTTTGTTTTTATCATTGCGTTGGATACTTTAGCAGCGATTCCTTTTGCAAAATTACGCTTAGAAAATCGACCCATTCGTTTTGCAGTGATTAAAGTACTGAACATCGTTGTTAATATTGTATTCATTTTTTTCTTTTATAAATGTTGTCCTTATTTGATTGAATCAGGCTATGATTGGATGCAGAAAATTTATAATGCAGAAAATAGAGTAGCCTATGTTTTTATTGCTAATTTACTAGGAAGTGCGACGGTGATGTTATTGTTGTTGCCAGAATATTTTAAGTTGAATTTAGTCTTCGATAAGGCTTTGTTTAAGAAAATGTTGATCTATGCCATGCCTTTGGTTATCGTGGGAATAGCGGCTGTAATTAATCAATTGGTTAATATTCCATTACTTAAAGCATTACTTCCTGGGACGACAGATCAGAATCTAGCCCAAGTAGGCATTTATTCAGCAGCCGTAAAATTAGCCATTCTGATGAGTTTGTTTGTCCAAGCTTTCAATTATGCTGCAGAGCCTTTCTTTTTTAGAAATGCGAGTAGAAAAGATAGCCCGGATATTTATGCACAAGTTGGTCAAGCGTTTGCCTTAGTTGGAAGTATTGTTTTTTTAGGGATTATGTTATATCTGGATTTGATCCAATATTTTTTGGGAAAGGATTTTAGAGAAGGATTAGGAGTTGTGCCTATATTGTTGATTGCGTTTTTATTTTTAGGTTTGTATTACAATTTTTCTATTTGGTATAAACTAAAAGATCGAACGATTATAGGTGCTTATATTTCTGTAATGGGAGCAGTGATTACGTTAAGTTTAAATTATTACCTTATTCCAATTATTGGTTATTATGGAGCTGCATGGGGAGCATTAACTTGTTATGGGTTTATGGCAGCCGCAGGTTATTTGACTGGAAGGAAATATTATCCGATACCTTATCCGATTGGTCGAATGCTAGGATATATATTGTTGGCAATTGGTGCGTATTTTGTAAGTACATTACTACGTAATAATATGGATGATTCACTAGCCTTGATTCTTTTGGTCAATACGCTTATTTTGTTCAGTTATTTAGCTCTCATTTATCAGTTAGAAAAAAAGACCATTAAAGGACTTTTGAAATAAGAATTAACCAATAACCCAAAGCTAATTTTCCCAAAACGAATAAAGATGTATCAACTAAGAAAATATTATTGGCATCCTTTGCCTTATCTAGTTGCAAGTATACTTACCGCATTTTATTGGTGTTTACCTGAGATAGCTCAGGCGATTGTCAAACAACCCAATTATCGTCATTACGCTCATCATGATGCAGGACTCATCACGACCTATATTCAAAAATTATTGGTTTTCCCTTTTGGTGATTTATTGAGTTTCGGTCCAAGGGCTTTTTTTGTTTTTCCTTATTGGGTTTTACTGATTGTTTTATTACGCGCTTTTTATATTCATACTCAAAAATTTTGGAAAAAGGCAGGACCAGTCATTGCTGGTCTTTTTATTCTGCTATGGCTTTTTCCTAATGTCTTATTATATCTAGAAGGTAGTCAAGCTAGTCAATCCACAGGTAGAGTAGCGAGTGGTCGAATTGTGAATAGTAAACGGATGCATTTTGATGGGAATAATTTTACGACGTACTCTTTTATTTGCTATTTGGCAGGGCGAACTTTTGTACATGAAAAAGTCCGTCAGGTGATGATTGATGCCTATGCGGTTTGTGAAGAAACGTGTCTTAATAGAACTTTTGTGGTTGGCGAAATTGGTTTGCGAAAAGGAGGGCGATTTTTGCCGCATCGAACACACCAAAACGGATTGAGTGTTGACTTTATGACGCCAGTATTGAAAAATGGAAAGGTGTATCGCAGTCATCATTTATTCAACTTGTGGGGATACACCATGGAATTTGATGAGAAAGGAAAAAGAGGAGATTTGACCATCGATTACGAAAATATGGCCCGTCACTTATTAGAATTGAAAAGAGCAGCTAAAGCGAATGGGATCAGTATTCAAAAAGTTATTTTCGATCCTGTACTCCAACCTTACTTAATGCAAACAACGGTAGCAGACGAAATCAAAACATTACCCTTCACCAAAAAGAGAGTAATTATCCGTCATGACGATCATTATCATATCGACTTTGGAGTGGATCAATAAAATAGGGTTCGAAACCAATCGTATATATACCAACGATTTTTAAACAATAATACCACCGCAGCGATACTTCCAAAGATGAGAATCAATCGAGTATTTCGCTTAATTCTATTGAATTTTTCACGACGACTCTTATATTTTTTTCTAGTAGAATAGGACATTTCGTTTAGTATTTTAGTGTTATGGTGTCCTTGTGTTAACGTATTAAGGTGTTATGGATTCCTAAAAACATGAGAAGCTTAACACTATAATGACCTTAACACCACCCGTTACATTTGATGTCTTTCCCAGTAATTTTGATCTTCGATTTCTTCCAACATTTGAATGTAATTGATATATCTTAATTCACTGATTTCACCCGATTCAATTCCTTCTTTAACGGCACAACCAGGTTCATTTCGATGCGCGCAATTGGCAAATTTACAATTTTCAGAAGCTTTAAAAAACTCTCGAAAATTATGGGCCACATCCATCGGTTCTAGATTGTTGAAAGACAATAACTTGATCCCTGGTGTATCAATTATACGGCCGCCATCGCTTAAAGGATACATTTGTGCAAAAGTAGTCGTGTGTGTACCTTTTCCACTATAGTCAGAAATTTCCTCCGTACGGATATCTAATGAAGGTTCAATGGCATTGATTAAAGTTGATTTTCCCACACCTGATTGACCACTGATGAGCGATGTTTTATTTTTTAATAAATCTTTTAAAGGATCAATTCCTTCTTTTTCCAAAGCAGAGACTAGAAAAACTTGGTACCCAATTTTTTCATAAATATCCTTCATGTATTCATAAATGGCCAACTCTTCCTCTTCGTAAGTATCCGCTTTATTAAAAACAATACTGACTGGTATATCATAAGCCTCAGTCATGATTAAAAAACGATCGATGAATCCTTGTTTGAGATTGGGGTTAATGACGGTCATGATCAACACGGCCTGATCGACATTGCTAGCCATGATATGAAGATGGTGTTTTTTACGTGGAGATTGACGAATAACACAGTTGCGACGAGGAAGAATTTCTTTGATGACTCCTTTGTCTTCTCCTTCTGGTTCGACCATTACTTCATCGCCAACAGCTACAGGATTGGTTACTTTTTGTCCGTTAAGACGAAACTTGCCTATGATCCTACATTGTAGAACTTTATCATTTTCAAGCCGAACTTGATACCAACTTCCTGTAGATTTTATTACAATTCCTTTATGCAAAATATGATTTGAATTTGATGATGCTTTTTAGAGCGGGCTTAAATTTTGTTTTAGTCAATAGAAATTTAAGTTATTATTTTCATGTTCCTAAACACAAAGATCGATCTAAAAGGTTCCTTTACCTAATAAAAGAAGATGAATTTTCTAGCTAACTAGAAGTAATTTATACTTTAGGATTCATTGAATGAACAGCTTCAGATATTTCAGTAATCAAAGAAGGATCTTTTTCAATCGCGTTACCGACTACGATGACATCTGCACCTGCTTTTATATTGGCTAAGGCTTTTTCTGGTGTACGAATTCCTCCACCGACAATTAGGGGAACTTGAAGTGCACCACTAACGGATTCAATCATAGATTCTGAAACTGGATTTTTCGCACCACTTCCAGCATCTAAATACATTAGACGCAAGCCTAACATTTCCCCAGCCATTGCAGTACAAACAGCAATGTCATCTTTGTTAGAAGGGATGGACTTTGTATTACTCATGTAAGAAACAGTTGTAGCCACACCACCATCGATAAGCATATAACCTGTTGGTAAAATTTCTAAGCCACTGAGTTTTAAATAAGGCGCAGAAATAACATGGGTGCCGATTAATAATTCTGCATTTCGACCTGAAATGAGCGATAAAAAAAGAATTCCATCTGCTTGATAACTTAGCTGAAAAGCATTGCCAGGAAAAAGAATCAAAGGAATATTACAGATTTTTTTAATAGATTCTAGACAATCATCCAGCATATTATTGACAACGAGACTCCCACCTATGAAAAAGTAGTCAACTTTACTCTCCAAAGCCAGTTCTAGGACTCGATCCATATTACCTAAGCGGACCTTGTCGGGGTCGATCAAAACGACCATTTTTTTCTCACCTTTCTCTTTC
>CAYTVR010000333.1:0-7682 GCA_964441245.1 uncultured Saprospiraceae bacterium
TTGCTACGAACGGAATGGGCGTGCCAATTCACATCCCCATCATCGTAGCCAGAGGCAAGGAAGATGGCAAAGTACTGGGCTTGACGGCTGCCGTTCATGGCAATGAATTGAATGGTATTCCGCTAATCCAGCGACTTTTTAGAGATTTGGATATCAATGATTTAAAAGGAACCATCGTCGGTGTTCCGGTGGTGAATGTCCCGTCGCTTTTGCGCAAAAAAAGACGCTTCATTGATGGCACCGATCTCAATCACATCATGCCCGGCAAAGAGGATGGCAATGTCAGTCAGGTCTACGCTTATCGGGTCGTCCAACGAATCATCAAAGGGCTTGATTACCTCATTGATTTGCACACTGCCAGCAATGGCCGAATCAATTCTTATTACATCCGCGCGGACATGGCCGACGAGACGGTTCGGAAAATGGCACTGTTGCAGAATCCACAAATCATTGTGCACAATCCGCCGAGTGATGGTACCTTACGCGGTACCGCTGCGGAGCTGGGCATTTCGGCAATCACCTTGGAAGTCGGCAATCCAAATACTTTCCAAAAGGGCTTGATTAGAGATGGCTTGACGGGTGTTCACAACGTCCTTTCTTTCCTCGGAATGACGAATGACGAGATGGAAGAGATTGATGAAAACACCGTGTTATGTAAAAAGTCCTATTGGATTTTTTCGGACACCGGTGGGATTATGACGATTTATCCAAAGGTGACGGAGCTGGTAACAAAGGGAGATGTGATCGCAACGATGCGGGATATTTTTGGTGGCTTAGTAAAGGAGTATTTGGCTCCGGAGGACGGGATCGTGATCGGAAAGTCGGTGAATCCGGTGAATCAGACTGGAGGGCGGATTTTGCATTTGGGGGTACTGCGGTAGAACTTTGATTATTTTATAGTGTTTTGAAAGGAGCCAACCTGTATGAAGCAGGTTGGCTTTTTTGTGATCTATAGATCTCTAGCGTTTTTTTTGCTGGATAATGCCAGTAGTTCTCATTTTACGTAGAGCTGCTCTCATATTGCTGAGAATAATCTTGCAGCAGTGCGATTTTTGCGCTTGGGGAAACTATCAACTGTCCTCTATCAATTATCAACTACAGCTATTCGAACCCAAAGTGAGAATTGCTGGGATAATGCAGCGTTTTTAATCCTCATTAGCTCTTAGCACTCAGGATCAATAACTCTCCGATTGGGCTTGACTGAAAACCAGCCTTCATTCCTTAATTCGTATTCTTTACCAATTTAAAATGTAGGCAAATATTAACGGAGCTACAATTGTCGCATCAGATTCAATGACAAATTTTGGTGTTTCAGGAAGTAATTTCCCCCAAGTTATTTTTTCATTAGGCACTGCACCGGAATAGGAACCATAACTTGTAGTACTATCACTAATTTGGCAGAAGTATGACCACATTGGAATATTATTTAATTCTAAATCTTGATGAAGCATTGGTACAACACAAATAGGAAAATCACCTGCAATCCCGCCGCCAATTTGAAAAAAACCAATCCCACAATCTTTTGTGTTTTCCTGATACCACCTTGATAAAAGCATCATATATTGAATACCAGATTTCATAGTGGAAGGAACAAATTCTTGTTGGATACAGTAGGAAGCAAAGAAGTTACCACAAGTAGAATCTTCCCAACCGGGTACAATGACTGGAATATTCTTTTTTGAGGCAGCCAAAAGCCAACTGTCTTTAGGATCAATTTGATACTTACTTTCCAATTCGCCACTGAGCAATATTTGATAAAAATATTCGTGAGGCAAATAACTTTCTCCTTTGTCGTTGGCTGATTTCCAAGCGCTATACAAATGTTCTTCAATAGCTCTCATTGCTTCTCCCTCTGGAATACAAGTATCTGTAACTCGATTAAAATGACCATCCAATAATTCCTTCTCATCCATCGGAGATAAATCTCGATAATTTGGAATTCTTTTATAATGATTATGAGCTACAAGGTTGAAAACATCTTCTTCCAAATTAGCGCCAGTGCAAGTAATAATATGGACTTTATCTTGTCTAATTAATTCCGCCAATGATTTCCCCAGTTCGGCAGTACTCATTGCCCCCGCCAAAGTAATCATCATTTTATTACCATTATTTAATTGAACTTCATATTCCTTTGCTGCATCTACCAATGAGGCTGCGTTGAAATGTTTGAAATGCTCTACAATAAATTGTGAAATTTTACCTTTTTCCATTTAAAAAATATTTTTTATTAATACATGAATGACTTCAAAAAGTATAAGTATTATAATTATCCATTCTAGTTTACTACTGTGTTGATGAAGACTAATATCCTTGAAAAGATCAAGATTTTCATGAACGATATTTAGCTGCTCCCTGACCCCATTATATCTTAGTTTAATTTCTAAATCTTCTGATATAATAGAATCAATTTTGCTTAATTCAGAATTTTCATAGGCCAACATTGGTGATTCAAAGACGTAAAGATTTTCCGAAATTTTATTTTTTAGATTTAATGTTGAGCCTATATATTTTAGTAATTCTTTTTTACGAAGAGACACCTTTCCCGTTGATTCTAATTGATTCGTATGAATTCTGGTATCTTCAAGAAGCTTATCTGAGAGAGATTGATAATAAAACAATGCCGCTGACTGGGCAAGATTTAAAGCGATAATATGAACCATGTCAATACTAAACTCCGTAATTTGTAATTCCCCAAAACCAAATTCTTTATCACTTGAATGCTCATAAATATTTAAGCTATCTGATTCGTTTACAATAACCGCAGCATATTTTTCTTTGAGTATTTTTAAGATTAATTTTAGATGAGATTCTTCCACTCCAATGAAAGCTAAACCGCCAAAATCTTTAACATAGAAATATTTTTCTGTGTTAACTTCAAACAGTAAATAACCCTTCTCCCTTTTTTTTATATTTCCAAATCTTTTTTCATTTGCTATTTTTGCAAGATTGAATCTATTAGATGAAAAATATCCAAATCCTTCTTTCTTAGATTTCATTGTTACAAAATTTATAAGAAAGCATTTTGTAATACAATTTTGCCGCTAAGTAATTGGGAGCAAGCATACCTTCGATTGGTGCCAACTCTACGATGTCAAATCCAACAACGTTTTTTGATTCAAATACCAACTTTAAATAATTGACAATTTCATTCCAAGTCATTCCATTAGGTTCAGGTGTACCTGTAGAAGGCATAATTGATGGATCCAAAACATCTAAGTCCAAGGTGATATAAACATCGTCAGTCATTTGTTTAATCGAATCACCGATCCATGAATTATCCGATTTAATTTCATCTCCAAAAAAAGTTTTATAGTAATCCATATGTTCCTTTTCGGAAACATCCATACTTCTAATCCCAACTTGTATAAGGTTACAATTTTTACTTGCATCATATACCGCACAGGCATGGTTGTATGCTGTATTGTGGTATTCAGGCCTTAGGTCTGCATGTGCATCTAATTGTAACACCGTTAAATTTTCATGATGCTCATAAAATGCTTTTATAACTCCAATACTAATGGAATGTTCCCCGCCAAAAAATGTAATAAATTTATCTTTTAACAAAAGTCTTTTAGTGCGTTCATAAACAGATTGAAACATCTGCTCAGGACTTTTAAAATTATCCCAAACTTCGGGCATGTGAATTCCTCTGTAGTAAACTTCTGAGTTTGTCTCTATATCAAAGAGTTCCATATTTTCTGCCGCATCTAAAAATGCAGCAAATCCCTTGTCTGCTCCTTTCCCCCATGTACTTGTGCCGTCATAAGGAATTGATTGCAAAATAATCTCAGACTTTTTTTGTGTTGAATACTCTTGATCGATTCCTGCAAATGTTCTATTCATTTTAATATTATTTATCATAACCTAATATCGTTAGCATTTCATCTACGGTCTGTTCATTTCGATATACATAATCAACAAAATTCCCTTGCTCATCTCTGTCAATTACAATCAACTTAGGAGCTGGAATCAGACAATGTTTTATCCCGCCATAGCCACTAATGGAATCCTGGTAAGCACCCGTATGAAAAAAACCTACATATAGTGGTTCGGGATCTTCATTTTTATATGCTGGAAGGAACAGTTGTTGATTAAAATCTTCTGAGTTATAATAATCAGAATGGTCACAACTGATACCTCCGATATTAACCTTGGTGTATTCATTATTCCATTTATTAATAGGAAGCATAATAAACTTTTCATGTATGGACCAGGCATCGGGTATTGTGTTCATCAAACTATTATCAACCATGTACCAGACTTCCCGATCATTCTGTTTTTTTTGCTCTAAAACCTGAAAGACAATAGCTCCACTTTCCCCTACGGTATATTTACCAAATTCAGTAAAAATATCAGGCTCATCAATATCCGCTTCCTCACATACCGATTTAATATTTCTAACTATTTCGTTTATAATATATTCGTAATCATAATCAAATCCGAGATTATTTCTAATCGGAAACCCTCCGCCCAAATTCAACGCTTTGATGGCTGGACATTCTTTTTTTAATTCTACAAAGAGCTTCATCGCCTTTTGAAATTCCCCCCAGTAATAAACATTATCCTTGATCCCCGAGTCAATAAAAAAGTGAACCATTTTCAGAGAGATATTTTCATCTCCTTGAATTTCACTTTTATAAAAATCCAATATCTCCGATGGCCTGATTCCTAACCTTGAGGTATAATAAGCCGATTGAGGTTCCTCATCTATAGCAATTCTAATCCCTATTTTTAAAGTACCACTATATTCAGCAGCATATTTTTTAATTCTGGCTATTTCAGATTTAGAATCAAGAACAAGAATTGAATTTTTGAATCCTTCCCTGTTTAGTTTTAATATCTTTTTTAAATAGTCGTCGGTTTTATATCCATTATGAACTATAATCGTACTCTTAGTTAATTCTCCTTCACCGAGTAATTTGAATATTAAATCAATATCAAAAGAAGAGGATGTTTCTAAGTGTACTTTTTCTCTGAGGGCCGATTTTACAACATGCGAAAAATGACAACATTTGGTGCAGTAACAATAATTATACTGTCCCTTATAATTGTTTTTTTTAATTGCTCTATTGAATAGATTTCTGGCTTTTTTAATTTGCTCACCGATGCGGGGCAGATAAACCAATTTAAATGGAGTGCCGTATTTTTCTATTAAATATTTTAGTGAAATGCCGTGAAAAGTAAGGTAATCGTTCTTCAGGTCGAAGCCTTCTTGAGGAAAGTAATAGCTCTGGTCTATAAGATCAAAATAAGTATTCTTCATAAGTAATATTCTATTTTTATAAGTAAGTAGTGTCCAACAATTGCTTGATGATTAGGTATCCGATGAATCCTCAAAATCTTCACCATCCAATTCATCAACATAAGTATCTTCTTCAAATAAATCTTCATCTTCATCTTTATCCAAAGCACGCTCTCCTTTATCCGTTGACCTTACATTTCCCCCATTAACATTCGCTCCAATTCTAGAAACAATCTCCCTCGATTTAAGCCCCATACTCGCCCCCATTTCAGCGCTACTCCTCTTCACCACCACCGGAGCCACCCCACCCGTCTTAGCCGCTAATGACTTCGTCGTCGTCGGCACCGCCATCAAGCGCTTCGTATCAATTTTCTCTCCTGTAACAATACAAATACCATAAGTCTTATTTTTGATACGAACCAATGCTTTTTCCAAATCCCAGAGGTGTTTTCGTTGGCGACTTTCCATCGTGTTTAGCATTTCTTTGCTGGTACTCGACGAGCTGCCATCCATCCAATCCCCTACCTCAGCACCGTTTTCTCCGATCTCTGTTATTTGATCGACGAGATACTGCAAATTGATTGTTTCCTTCTCGATCATTTGCTCAATGCGTATTTTGAACAAGTCGAGCTCAGCGTCAGAATAACGAGTTATTTCATTCATAGTTTCTAGTTTAGTAACAACGAAAAATTAACTTCCCTATTTGGAAACGATAAGGTAAATCACTCTCCCTATGATCGTTTTGATTTACCTTATCGTTTCTACCAAAGAAATCGGGAAATTATTTTTTGTGTCATACTTAAGGTTTAAAATTCAAATTAAAGGCCGCCTAAATGAGCCAACACCATTCTGGCAAAAGTTAGGGTTAAGAATTTAGTCCTTGCCTCTTGTATCATGCGATCTTAAATTGTCTTTGCGGTAAAAGGACTATTTTTTTAAAAAAAGTCACTTTATAAAAGTGACCTAAGTCAAATTACTTGTCTTTTCAATGTTAATACTGATTTCAGAAAACAAATAATCGTTAAAAATCATGAAGAAGATTTTGTTCCCAACGGCCTACTCTCCCAGCTCAAAAAACAGTTGGCAGTACGCTTTAAAACTTGCCAGTCATTTTGATGCGGAGATCACCTTACTGCATGTTATTGAGGATTCCGAAGCTAAGATCGATAAAGTCCGTGAATTAGATCGACTCTACGACTTTGCCATAGTCTTTAGTGGTTCAGAGTATGAAGATGTTTTAACAGATTTCATGGTCACACAGGGAAAGGTCATTGATGTTATTTTACAAGAAGAAAGTAATTATGACCTTATCATAATGGGGACTTCTACTATAAACGCGTTCCCTGAAAAGGTCATCGGAGATGTTGCATTGGCCGTTGCAAACAAAGCCACAAGCTCTCTATTATTGGTTCCTCCGATGAAGCGATACAATGGCGTATCTTGTATTACTTATGCAACCAATCAGTCATTGAGCAATACGGAAACGCTTAGTTATTTATCAAAGTGGGTAGATATTTTTGATTCAGAATATCAACTTTTGCATATTTCGAAACAAACCTTAGAGGATAATAAGGATATGGACGACTTAGTGAATAAATACCAAGAGGAAAATCAGGAGGTCACCTTTTCTTATAGAATAATGGAAGGCGATTTCATAGCTCAAATCGAGTATTTACTAGAACTAGACAAATCAGATCTTCTTGTTTTAAATTTTCCTAAAACGGGCTTTATCAACCTCTTTTTCAAACAGAATATTATTCGAAAGATAACTGCTGATTCTATGATGCCCGTATTAATCATTAAGGAATAAAATCTAGAGAAACTTAACTTGTTTTCATTTGGTTTTTTGGGTTGAAGCAGGTGCCTTGTGCGCCTGCTTCTTTTTTTACCAATTTTCCATTTATTAAAAGAGCCTCCAGCTTAGAGTTACCCCCTATTACCCACCCAAAGAATCGATCTTTATTTCCTCATCAGGCTGTTGGCTCTTAGTCTTCAAATCTGCTTTTGAGAATTTAATAAACCAGAGGAAAACAATACAAATAATCAGAACGACATTTGCAACCCAAAGCAATGAGATGATGGAGTTCCGTAAATATGACCTTTGTTCCATTATCACTTTTATCATGAGAAATGTATTGTAAATCATTTATTCAGGTGATAGAATCTCTACCGATCGTTTTTTATTCAATCGCTCTATTTCAATAATCTCTTTCAACGTCTTATTATCAAAAGAACTGGCGTTCATCAGTCGAGTTACTTTAAATTCTGTTCGTCTGTTTTCCTGATGCTCCTTTTCGTTACATTTCGTCTTATCGTCACAATTATTAAGCAACAGGCTTTCTCCATACCCTTTTGCCGAGATTCGATTTGCGGCAATTCCTCTTGCTATGATATAATCAACCGCTGCTCGTGCTCTTTTCTGAGAAAGCTCCTGATTATA
>CAYTVR010000334.1:0-1424 GCA_964441245.1 uncultured Saprospiraceae bacterium
CGCTTCCGGTATTTTACAGACCGCAGTAGGAGGAGGAACTTTTATCACTAGTATTGATATCAATGGTTGCGTCTTTGACAATTGCAGCGATTTTGAAGACATGGAATTTATGCTTGTAAGTTCTGTTGAGGAAAATAGAGTACCCGGATGTTCAGTGGATATTATCAACGAATACGCGATTAGAGATGGCTGTGAAAATGTAGCTGCAAATACGATTTTTGCACGTAGTACTATTCAATTTGATGGACCACCTCCAATGATTACTTGTCCTCTAGACGCTACAGTAGAATGTGGTGATCCGACAGATCCAGCTATTACCGGAATGGCAACTGCAATTACTGGTTGCGGAACAGCTACCATTACTTTTACTGACGGTAGCATTTTTATTGATACTTCCGCTTGTCCAGTAGTTGGAACTTTCATAAGGACTTGGACAGCGACCGATGCTTGTGGAAATTCAGGTAGTGGAGCTATTGATGTTTGTACCCAGACCATTAACATCCAAGATACCACTCCACCAAGCATTACTTGTCCTACAGATGTAACGATAGAATGTGATGAAGACACTTCTCCTGCGAATACAGGTATGGCATCAGCAATGGATATTTGTGATGCAGCACCCAGAATTACTTTTACCGATGTAAGTACCCAAGGAACTACTGGTTGTTCTCAATTCGAATATACCATTACTCGAACATGGAGGGCAACTGATGACTGTGGGAATTTTAGTACTTGTGATCAAACGATCAATGTAGAAGATTCAACTATACCAGTAATTGCTACCCTTGCAGGATCGTTAGATCAGGTGATAAATATTACCACCCAAGATGCTTGTCCAGACGGTGCTTTAGGTTTTTCCTGTTTTTTCCAGTCAAGTAATACCACGCCAATTTCAGTGGATGTGATTCTTGATGGCACCTTACTTGGCAACTTTTCTGGTCCAGATCCAGCAGATGTATCGGATAATTGTGGACTAGATAATATTATCTGTACGCTTGAAACTCCTATACGTGATGGTTGTCAGATGACCCGCGTAATTAACTGGATTGGAGTAGATGAATGTGGGAATGAATCTCTACCTTTTGCACAGACTTTTACGATTAATGAACTAGCAGCACCAGAGTTCACTTGCCCTCCAACTATCAATGTAGAATGTGAGGCACCAATTCCATATGCTGACTTAGCATCTTTCATTGCTGCAGGTGGTACGGCTTCGGATTTCTGTGGATTGGATGATGCCTCTTTTGCATTGGATAGTGAAGTTTCTGATGGACTAACTTGCCCAGAAACAATCACTCGAACTTACTCAGTAGCCGACGATTGTGGTAATGTTTCCACTTGTGTTCAAACCATAATAATAGAAGATATCACAGCACCAGTAGCAACTGCGCCAGCAGATGTAATGGTTCAATGTGCGACAGATG
>CAYTVR010000334.1:1524-7579 GCA_964441245.1 uncultured Saprospiraceae bacterium
TGTGATGGTGACATTACGGTATCTCCAACAGCGGTGATTACGCCAGGAGCTTGTGCAAATCAATTTGTAGAGGTAAGAACTTGGACTTTTGTCGATGCCTGTGGGAATGAGTCATCAGTAAGTCAAACGATTACCGTAAATGACGATACGCCTCCGGTAGTTACTTGCCCAGCAAATGTAACGGTTCAATGTGATGAAGATACATCTCCTGCGAATACAGGAATGGCATCAGTAATGGATAATTGTTCAGCTGTTGCTGAAATTGAATTTGCCTTTAATGACGTCAGCACACAGGGCCAAGGTTGTAGTGCGTTTAGTTTTATCATTATTCGAACATGGACGGCGACCGATGCTTGTGGAAATTCTTCTACTTGTAGTCAAACGATTACCGTAGAAGATACCGTGCCACCAGTCATTACCTGTCCTGGAGATGTGACTGTAGAATGTGATCAACCAACAGATCCAGGCGCGACTGGAATCGCAACAGCAAGTGGCGATAATTGTGCAACGGATGATGAATTAGTCGTTACGTTTAGCGATGTAAGTACTCAAGCGCCAGCAGGTTGTGGAAATGATAATTTTACAATTACTCGAACATGGACGGCAAGTGATCCTTGCGGAAATACTGCTCAATGTGTTCAAATAATAACGGTAGAAGATACGACTCCTCCTACGATCATTTGCGCAGCAAACACGACTATCGAATGCGATGAAGATACTTCTCCAGCCAATACCGGAATGGCAGTGGGCATTGATAATTGTTCCGCTCCAGCTGAAGTAGTGATCACTTTTTCTGATGTAAGTACACAAGGAACTGCGGGTTGTGCACAATATATGTATACGATTTCTAGAACATGGACGGCGACCGATGCTTGTGGAAATTCAAGTACTTGCCTTCAAACAATTAATGTAGAAGATACGACACCACCAGTCATTACTTGTCCTGCAAATGTGCCTATTGAATGTGATGAAGATACTTCTCCGGCGAATACAGGAGTCGCCACTGCGATGGATAATTGCTCAGCTGTTGCTGAAATTGTTATTGCTTTTAGTGATGCGAGTACCCAAGGAACAGTCGGTTGTGCAAAATACCAATACACGATTACACGAACGTGGATGGCGACCGATGCTTGTGGTAATTCCAGCACTTGCGTGCAAACAATTGAGGTAGATGATACGACACCACCAGTGATTACTTGTCCGGCCAATTTGAATGATTTAGATTGTTTAAGTGGTCCATTACCAACGGCCAACACGATTGATGAATTCCTTATTTTAGGAGGAACAGGAATGGATAATTGTAGCACCGCTGATGAATGGACGATTGAATTTAGTGACAGTCCAGCAAGTAGAGATTTATTAGATTACTGCTCCACTAATCCTGCAGATCGCACCCTAACTCGAACGTATAGTATCTCAGATGCTTGTGGAAATATAAGCACTTGTGCACAAACATTCACTTTCAATCAAAGTTTGACTGGTCCAATTATAACAGAAATTCCACTGGATAAAACGATTACTTGTGGAATAGAAGCATTTCCTGAATTGGCAGCATTCAATGCAGAAACAGATTGTGCATTAGGGTCAACCAAGACAGTTGAAGCGTTACCAGTTATTGGTACAGAGAACTGCCCAGGAGCAAGATACAGATTCCAATATTCAGTGGAAGATGTTTGTGGACGAATAGCGACTCATATTCAAACGTACACAGTTCAAAATGATCCATTCGAATATATTTGTCCAACGATTACTTGTGAAATTGATTGTAGCGCGACAGCTGAAGAAGCGATAGCCGCCTTTGATTTATACACCCAACATGCGATTTTTGTAACGTCTTGTCCCGGTTTAGATCCTGTTGTTACTTACAATTTTAATCCAAATAGTTTGGGAGGATGTGGATCTCAAACGACGGTTAACTTCACTGCCACTGATCCATGTGGTCGCTCTGCAAGTTGTGCATCTACTATTGTCGTCGTAGACAATGAAGCGCCAGTTATTAGTGGTTTGATTCCGAGTGCCTTCCGAAATTGCGGAACTTATGCCAATTCGGATTATCAATCATGGGCACAAGATGCGATGAACTCAGTAGAGATTAACAACAACTGTGACAATACAATTACGTGGTCTTATTCTCCGAATACTCCTAACGCAGAAAATTGTGAAACAGGTTCTATTTCAACAACGATTGTAACGTTCACCGCTACCGACAATTGTGGAAACGCGAGTACGACCAGTGCCAAATTCTACTTAAAAGATGGACCTCAAGCCATTAATATGACGGTGTCTGGTCACCTAAGAACGGAAAATGATGAGTTTGTTGAATTAGTAGAAGTCAATGCGACGGGATCAGATATAGAAGAAGAAATGGAAACAAGTGATGATGGGTATTACGAATTTGAATTGCCTTCTGAAAATAACTACACTGTTTTACCTGCACGAAATGATAATCCATTAAATGGTATTTCCACTTTAGATTTGATTTTGATTAGTCGTCATATATTAGGTGTTGAATCATTGGATTCTCCATATAAATTAATTGCAGCAGATGTGAACAATTCTGGTGACATCACCGCTTTTGATATGATAGAATTGCGGAAAATGATCTTATTAATTAATGATGAATTCGAGAACAATACTTCATGGAGATTTGTAGGAGAGGGTTTTGTTTTTGCCGATCCAACGAATCCATTTGAATCTACATTCCCAGAAGAGTACAACATCAACGATTTGAATGAAAATGAGATTGCAGATTTCATTGGAGTTAAAATAGGAGATGTGAATGGTTCTGCCATTCCAAATCAATTAGTCATTGGTGATACCCGTGAAGGATTGGAAGATTTGAATTTTGTTTTACAAAATGAAAAATTAGTAATTGGTGAAGAATACACGGTGGACTTTAAGGCCAAAGATTTTATTCAGGTTCAAGGTTATCAATTTAGTTTAAATTTTGATCAAAGTGCATTAGAATTTGTGGATTACATTCCAGGCGATTTGGCCAATATGACAGCGGACAACTTTGGATTTAGCCACTTGTCAGATGGAGTGATCACGCATAGTTGGAACCAAAAATCGGCTGCTAATTTAGCAGATGATGCAGTATTGTTTAGTCTTCAATTTAAAGCCAAAAGTTCTGGTAAATTAAGTGAAGTCATTCAATTGACTAGCGGATACACACCTGGAGAAGCATACAGCTCATTAGAAGGATTAATGAATACTGCTTTAACATTCGAATTTGACAAAGGTGGACTTAAAGATGTATTTGAGTTATATCAAAATACACCGAACCCGTTCCGAAATGAAACAACTATTGGATTCTATTTGCCAGAAGCATCTGATGCAAAATTCAGTATTTATGACTTGAATGGACGGACGCTTTTAGAGTTGGATGGACATTATCGAGCAGGCTACAATGAAGTAGTTATCAGCAATGCAGATTTAAAAGGCGCTAACATGATGTATTATAAATTATCATTGGCTGATCGAAGTAAAGTCATGCGAATGATGATGATGGTCGATTAATAAATTAAGTAGTGTATTTATAAATAGAAGTCTCCTTCTCCGATTTTCGGGGAGGGAACTTTTTTGTTTTACTAAAAAGATATTGGGTTGAATAATATTAAAAAAAGGGAATAAAACTATTTGATTTATATTTTTTATTTGTAACTTTAAAAAGTGGAATGAATATTTTAGTGTAAAAGAAAATTACTCAAAAGTGTCCCAAAACCTTTAATTAGAGTATTTTCAAAGAATGGTAAAAGCATAAACCAATTGAAAACAAATTACCTACCTAAAATATATTCCCTTATTAGCTTTTTCACAAAAAAATATTTTTAGTATTAACATGGAAATTGTTATCATTTCAATGTTAATATTCTAATTCTTTTGTGTAGAATTTGCCAAATAAATGTTAGAAAGAATCGAACTTGTTTGGCTGTATTTTAAATAAATCCAAATACCCTGCAATCAATCAATCAATCAATTTATTTGATTGATAAACATTAAAAACTAATGAAAACAAAACCTATCCGGAAAGTCATTTCGACACAACCTCCAAGTTTTGTTTAGCCAAAAACTGATTTAAATTCGTTGCAAATGGGCTAGCAATAGCCTATGCTATTCTATTCGGTAACAAGACACTGGTCTTTTGTTGCCCGTCTATGTTAATGCGTAATTTTAAATCTCTTTTGTCATAAATAACCTCAATTAAATTATGAAAAAAACCAATGCTTACATTAAGCCTTATCTCCGAAGAACACCCATGTTCTTTTTAAGGAAAAAGCTTTCATTAATTTTGCCAATAATGGCTTTTGTGTTTTTTAGCATACCAGCATTAATAGCGCAAACAGCTCAGCCGGGATGTTCGACTCCTTCTCCTGATCTTTCACAAATGATTTCATCTGACGAAGTCAATAAGATTTTGACTAGCCGTAAAAGCCCCCAACTCAATGTATCAAGTTGCCATGCAAATAAGCCAATGAATTGTATAATTTTTTTTAATAATAAATTATTGACCTTATGAACAAACAAAAACTTACAAAATTATTAAGCACCATTTGCTTTTTGCTTTTTGCAAATATGGGATTTGCTCAAACCCCTGCACCATGCGGAATTATATGCCCAAATGACATCACTGTTGACCTCGGTGCTGGTGAAAGCGAAGCAATCGTTGATTATGCAGTAACTACTGAAGGTCTATGCGAATTGACTTTTGATGAAGTCGTAACAAATGGGTTTACTGGAGCATTTGATATTCCAACCGCTTTAACTGTCTTCAATAATGGAGACGAAGACGGCGGTACTCTAAATACACAACTTCAAAATCTAGATTGTATCAGCTTTGTTGGATCTACATCCTTAATCATGTCTTCTGCGGATTTATTCTTTGGTGGAAATGAATGTACTTCTTTTGGAACTGTAGTTGAGTTTGAAGTACCAGCAGATGGTATAATCGAGTTTGATTATACTTCAACTTCAAACGATACTGGTGACTTTGATGAATTTGGTTATTCGTTAAGCATGGATGGTCCTAATAATATTTTAAGCTTAGGGTACTTACAAGGAGCAACTACAGTATTAGGAGATAATGATGGTGGAGCTGGGTCTTCAGGTCCTATTCCTGTTGTAGCTGGTGATTTATTTTCTTTTGTTGTTTATACAACAGATGGAGATTTTGGAGCATTAACCGCAACATTTAGCAATTTTACATATACACAATTAGAGATTACACTTCCTGCAGAACCAGCATTAGTCTCTGGTTTAGCTAGTGGAGAAGCATTTCCTATCGGAATAGATACTGTCAGCTATGAAATAGTAACAAATGATGGAACACTGACTTGTTCTTTTGATGTAATTGTCAATCCTTGTGAATTAGTCCTTGATTGCTCAGCAATAACGGATCAAGCTTTAGAGTGTAGATCAGATTTACCACCAGTTGATTTTAATGCAGTATTTGCTACGGATTCCTGTGGAGATGTTACTAAATCTGCATTGACTATTATTCCTGGAAATAGTGGTTGTCCCGGAGATCCTATAAATATTACTCGTGAATATTTTCTTAATGATGGAACTACTCAGGAATCTTGTATGCAAACCTTTACTATTGAAAGCATGATAGCTCCAACAATCACTTGTCCTGCAGATATAACTGTAGAATGTGATGAAGATACCAGTCCAGCAAATACTGGTACGGCAACAGGAACGGCTTCATGTTCTAATTTTACATTAGACATTACCTTCTCTGATGTAAGTACCCAAGGTCAAGGTTGTAGTGCGTATAGTTATACCATTATTCGAACTTGGACTGCAACGGATGCTTGTAATCGAGCGACGACTTGTAGTCAAATCATAACAGTTGAAGATACTGCTCCACCAGTAATTACTTGTCCAGCAAATGTCACCGTAGAATGTGATCAACCAACCGATCCAGGAGCAACTGGAATGGCAACGGCAACTGGTGATAATTGTGCAGCAGATAATGAGTTGGTGATTACTTTTAGCGATGTAAGTACGCAAGCTGCAGCAGGTTGTGGAAACGATAATTATACGATTACTCGAA
>CAYTVR010000335.1:0-7557 GCA_964441245.1 uncultured Saprospiraceae bacterium
CGTTGCCAAACAGATGTTTCTTCTTGCTTAAAATATTTTCTGCGAACTTGTAATCCCCAGGTTGCGTTTTGTGCTTTTCCAAACCTCAATTGGCTAAACGGAATCCTCATTTCTGCAGTCCATCCCTGATCATCAATATTTGATTTTGCGGACCAAATCGGATTCCAAAAAATATCCTCATTACTTCCATTCATAGAAATGATTTTATCGCCACGAACTCCCGCAGCGGTTAAGGTTATCGAGAAAGCGGAACGTAAATCTCCATTTCCATCTAAAATAACTTCTACCCAATCCCCCTCAAAACCATCTCGTCTCGACATTCTTTTGTTAATGGAATTAGGAGCTTGGTCATACATCCTGACACCGATATAGAGATACTTGGCATCGAATAGAATTTTAAAAGCAGTTTGCTCAGAAGGAGGGGTGTTTTCATTGGGTTGCCGTTGGATAAAATTGGTTTCCCATGTGCCTTTTTGCCAAATGCCCTCATTGAGTTGTCCGTCTATTTGAGGTTTCTCTTTGTCTAAAATGGAAATTGCCGTGCATCTTCTTTTTTCGACTACATCTTGATCTTGTGCAAAGGACATATTTACAAGTAAGACGAATAGAAGTATAAAAGTTGGGGTGCGGTAAGATTTGCTAATCATAATTATTAATTTTCAGCAAAACTATTGGCAAAATGCGATGAAGGAAAGTTTTGAAATTGAGCATTATTTGTTTGGTAACTGAAATATCCTCAGTTAAGGAATGAAAAAAATGAGATATCTTTGTAAGCATGGAACTCAAATATTATAGATTAATCAAGACCATAGCAGAAGAAGGAAGTATTGCTAATTCTTCAGAGAAATTATTTTTGACGCAATCTGCATTAAGTCATCAATTACGAGAACTGGAAGAACGATTGGGCTTCAAAGTATTTCACAGAAAACGAAATAAGTGGTTATTGACCTCTGAAGGTCAGGAGCTTTATAATTTGTCAGTCCAACTATTTGAAACCATAAAAAATGGCTTTAGTAAAATTGAGCAGATCAAAGAAGGCTCAAAAGGAAAAATTAAATTAGCCGTAGAATGCCAATCTTTTTTCCATGATCTTCCAGGCTTTATTCAAAAAATGGGCATCCTTTATCCAGAAATCGATACCTCCATTAATATTGGATCAAGGCATGAAATCATTACTCAAATAAACGCTGCAGAAGTGGATATCATCATGTCCACCTCCAAACCACTTTCTGATGATTTGCATAGCATCGAAATTTATCAAGATGAAGTTTTTGCGGTGGTTCATAAGGAACATTTCTTTAATGAAAATGACTACATAGCACCTAGTAATTTTGCAGATGCTCATTTAATTATCAATTCCTTTCCTTTGGAGGGAGTTGCTGTTTACGAACATTGTCTGAGAGCAATTAATGTAACGCCCAAAAAAATCTCTGCTATTCCATTTACGGAACTTAGCTTAGCTATGGTTGCTGCGAATCTTGGGGTGATGTGCTCTCCAAAATGGCAATTGAAAAGATTTAAACTACAAGAAGAATTAAGATTAAAACGAATAGGCCCCAACGGCGTTAAACGGACTCATTACATGATTGTTAAGAAAAACGCACTTTCTAAGAAATACATCAATAACTTTATTTCAACCTTTGAAGAAGAGTTTATTGAAAAAATAAAGAATGGCAAATAACAAATAGAGTAGATTATAACAATGTTTTTACGAATATACTTTTCTTCTGAATACTTACCTGGACTACTTAAAAGCTTCGCGATTCATCCATCATTGAAATTTTGAAATAGATTAGCGCCTGCTTAAATTCTATTATTTAATCTGCGAAAGCATCTTTTTCCCTCTCTTTTTAGCTTTTCCCTTGCTCATAGTTGTACGAACTTTTCCTTGATCTGAATCGTTATAAAAACAAAAACGATGGAATTTCAATCAAAGACGTATAGGTTAAAAAGTGGAAACTCAATAAACGTAAGACTTGCAACTTTAGAGGACGCTCAAAAGTTACTAGACCTAAAAAGGAACTATATCAAAAATACGACAACTATACCGATGGTATTGGATGAATATCCAAATGATTTAAAAAAGGAGCTAAGCATAATTGCTGAATATATAAAGAGCCCGAATAGCATATTACTCATCGCAGAATTCGACAATGAATTAATTGGGAATATTGATTTGACTGGAAGTAAGCGGTCGAAAATGTTTCATACCGCGATGATTGGAATGGGGGTAAAAGAAGAATGGAGAAATCAAGGTCTTGGGAGATTCTTGATTGAATCTGTTATTGATTGGGCAAAAAGACAGTCCGCGATTGAATTGATATGGCTTGATGTATACGCTTCGAATGAATTGGGATATAACCTCTACAAAAACACAGGCTTTAAAGTAAGCGGCGTAATAAATGGATTTTTTAAAGAGGACGGTGGTTACAAAGATAAAGTTCAAATGTATCAACGTTTAAAATAAAAAAACGACCCGCTATAAAATTCATAATATCAATAACTTGTAGTCCGGCAACCATTAAAGTATTGAGATTTATAGTTAACCTAGATCAAAAGTTATTTACAAAAAAATAAAGCATGAAATCCACAAAAGACAAATTCTCATCGCAGGCTAAAATCTATAAAAAATATAGACCAACTTATCCCAAAGAAATTTATCAAGAGTTAATGGAATTGACAGAAGATAAAAATGAATGTTGGGATTGTGGAACTGGAAATGGACAAGTCGCAACTCAACTCGCTAAATATTTTAAGAAAGTTTATGCAACGGATATTAGTCAAAAACAATTAGACAATGCGGAAAAACTAAATAATATTATTTACAAAGTAGAGCGAGCAGAGAAAACTAATTTTTCAGATAGCAAGTTTGATTTAATAACAGTAGCTCAGGCTATTCATTGGTTTGATTTTAAGTCATTCAACAAAGAAGTAAAAAGAGTAGGGAAGCATGGAGGATTAATTAGTATTTGGGGATATGGGCTATTAAGAATTAACCCCGAACTTGATGAGCTTATTGACAAATTCTATTATGATATCATTGGTCCATTTTGGAACGAAGAAAGAAAACATGTAGATAACGCTTATGAGTCTGTTCAATTTGATTTTGAGGAAGTACCAGTAGATAAAAACAAATCAATTACTACGAACTGGGGATTAAAGGAATTGGAAGGGTATTTTAATTCATGGTCAAGCGTTCAGAACTTTAAAAAGGTAAATCCTAAAATTGATCCAGTGAATCAAATTATGCAAGAAGTGGAAGAACGCTGGAGTAGTAGTGAAGTAAAAGAAATAAAATTCCCTATATTTATGAAGGTTGGGAGGATTGAGAAGTAAGAAAATCCAAGACCTAGCAAAAGTTATCATGGTCTCTCACTAGTTCGCCCCTATTGGTAGAGACGAAGTCCTTATATGGAATGAAAAGTGATTAAAAAAAATATTTCTGAAATACAAGGTTTATGAAATTGTTTTTAAGCTCAAAAGGATTAGTAAATGAAGAGTTAACCGAACGATATATTTCATTTAGCGAAAAGCGGAAAAAGATATCAATCCTTACGACTGCTGCTCAAGACTATAAAGAAGAAAACAAGAATAATATAAAACTTAAGAAACGGTTTGATGACTTAGGATTTAGCACCACTTTCATAGATGTAGAATTTGAAGATCCGAGATTATTGAAAAATGCGGAACTGATTGTGATAAATGGTGGAAACCCTTATTACCTGTTATACCATCTAAAGAAAACCAAGGCTGATCAGATAATAAAAGAGTTGATAGAAGATCAAATACCCATAAAAGGAATAAGCTCAGGTTTGTTGATATTAATGAATAGCTTGAAAATAATAGATCTTTTAACTCCTGAAATGAATACCATAAAATTAGAAGATAAAAGAGGTTTAGGAATGATAGAAGAGGTGATCATTCCGCATTATGATAGATTTGTGAGTGAAGGTAGAATTTCTAAAGCGTCAATTGATAGATTCGATTTGGACTCAGGCAGAGAAGTTATTAGATTGGGAGAATATCAAAGTGTCATTTATAATGGAAATAGAAAAGAAATTGTAGGAGAATTGTTGAAGTAAATGACTAATAACCTGTTCGAGTTTTGTATTGTCCTATGATCGTAATTAAATACTAGAGATGAAAACAACAGAAAGATTAATCCTATTGCGACCAGAAAGGTCTGACTTGGAAAGGTACTTTGAGATACATAGTGCGCCAGAGACAAATTTGTTTAATCCTTTTGGACCAATTAAAGATGTTCAAATTGCAGAACAAAAATTAAATGAAATAATAGCACATTGGGAAAAATACAATTTTGGAACATGGAAAGTAACTGAAAAGGAAAACTCGGATTATATAATAGGCTTTGGCGGAATTGATTACCGAAAATATAATGATGAGTTAAAGTTAAATCTGGGGTATAGGTTTGCAAAGAAATCCTGGGGCAAAGGATATGCAACAGAATTGTCAAAAGAAGCCATCTTCGTAGGCTTTAATGAATTTAAGGTCAGAGAAATATTTGGACTAGTCCGACCAAATCATTTAGCTTCGATTAAAGTGTTAGAAAAATGTGGATTTGTAAAGCATAGTGAACTGAATGATGTTCCCGGTCAAGAAAATAGCTTAGTTTTTATGATCAAAAATGAAAGTCTCGAATCAAGCATTTAATAATTATCCGGAATAAAATTGGGGAATAGGACTTTAAAGGGAATTGCCAAAAAATGCGTTGTTAAGGGTAAATTTGGCTTGGTGTGAAAATAGCATTGTCTTTAAGATCTAGACTAAAACCACATGAATGGACTATACTCCTATTTGCTGTATTCTTTTCTCGATATTTGGAAACCTATTTGGGCAAAGCTGTGGGGAATTAATTTGGCTGGATATAAGCGATGTATAGGTAATAAGAAGGGAGTTGTAGGTGTAAAGGTGTTATGGCTAATTAAAAACAATAATATTACATGAAAGTAAAAACATTTCTAGTAATTATTCTATTGACTCTAATCTCATGTCAAAAAGAAGTAGCCTCATGTGATTGTAGTAGGATAGACTTATATGGAATTTTAAATGACATTACCTTTATTATTCGAATTTCAGAAGATGATATAAGAAGCGGAGGAATCAGAACTCAAATAAAAAATACTCAACAGATTGATAGCATTAAAAATCTTGTGCTAAACCTTGAACCGTTAAATGAAGACTATAAAGGAATTGACGTAAGAATTGTTCTTGATTTAATTTGTAAGAATGGAGGAAAAAGTACCGTTTTACTGAATAGGGGTATCGCGCAAATTGGTAATAATTATTATGAAATAAATGAAGACCTGCTTGATTTTATTAGAAACAATAGAGAATGAAAAGAGTATCCTATTCAGTTTTAATATTATTGTTATCAAGTTGTATTAATTGATTCAAACCTAGTGAGTCAACCCGCTTGTATATTAGCCTTACCAGTCATTGGAAATGAGAAAAAACAGATTGCAAATAACAATATCAATTCTTTGGTTTATCATCTTCATCGGATGTAAAGATAATAAATTCACAAAAAAGGAAACAAAAATACTTTCCAATAATTTTCAGACTCGAATCATGAGTTTCGTCCCTTTAATGGAAGATCAAAAGGGAAGCCAATCAATCATTCCGATAATTAATTCAATTGCTAAAGATGTTAGGACTAATTCGAAGATAAAGGATTCAAAGAAAGAAATAATACGCCTCGCCAAAAATGCTATTTCAGATAAAGAATTTCTAAGACTAAATGACGATTCAAAAACAATTGGAAAGTTTGTAAAATCAAATTTAGAAGACTTTGAAAACAATGAAATGTCTTTAATTCAAGAGTATGATTTCGTTGATAAACTCATAGCTTTTCATTATTGGAAGAATTGGAAGTGTGATTTAGGAAGTGGTCTCAAAATTATTGCGCATTCATTAGATACAATGACTCTTTTTGAAATGGAAGAATACGATATTCCTATTTCTGTAGACAATGGAAAAAACACCACTAATCCATATTTGATCTTGTCAAATTCATTACAGAAAAATGATAAAAATACAATTCACCTTAAAACGGGAAATGCTCAAAGTAATATTGTCAACAAAGAATTTGAAATCACCATGTTCAACAAATTAACAGGGGAAGAATTTAAAGAAAAAAAATCTGTGAAATATAAAATAATAAAAGCGGATAAGTTGAAAGACTGAAACGGTCAGAACTGTACAGGTAGAATACGAAGGCAAAGACGAATTACACTACTTTGTTTAGCTTAGTATTAACAGCAAGCAGAAAAACGTTTACAGAACTAATTCAGAAGCGCAAAGCAAAGAAAACAACAGAGAAATTAGTGACAGACATTTACAAAAAATGAATAAATTTAACTCAAAATTAGAAATCATAGTTGGAAATCCATTTGTATTTATGCCATTGGAAATACTGGAAAAGAGCGTAGAAAGAAATGTAATAAGAGCAATAAACTTCCTTCTTGGAAAAGAAAGATTTGTAGGAAGGGATAGACCATGAATTAAAATTAATAAAGAAACCAAAATACCAAAACTGTCAAAATAATATGTTATGAGTTTTTACACAAAACACCTATTCTCAACGCTAATTATTTGTTTGTTTTTTTTCAAGAATACAAATGCTCAATCCATTTTTAACGTCACCTTTGAAAACGACCAAATAGGCGAAACACCCCAAATCGCTCCCGGCAACGGCAGCGCACCAACGGGGCTAAATGGCAACACCGATGCAACTTTTTCCGTCCAAAATGTTTCAGGAGATATTGGTAGCAGTACGGCCGCCGGAAAGGTATTGGAAATTAATATTCCAACATCAGGTGATTACCAATTAGCTAATTTTGAAACCATTCTCAACGCGGGAATTGTCACCGCAGATACTGTAATCATTGGTTTTGATTTTTTGGCGAAAGCCGATGGACCACACGAAGGTTTTGCATTTATGCGGGGTTATGATAATTCTTTTGAAACCATCGCCGACATTGCTTTTGGTTTTGGAGAAGACTTTTTCACCCTTGGTTTATTGGATTTTGATCCAGTAACGGGAGACTATCTGGGGTGGATTGAACCTAACTTTCCCAATAATTCTTTTGAAGTTGGTACCTGGCATCGCATTGAGCAAATTATTGATTTGAACAATAATGTGCATAAACTTCGAGTGGATGGTGCGGAATATGGCATAGTCGCAGGTGTTTCTCGTGCAACAGGTGCGGGCTATCAAGGCTCCTATTTTAATTGGGGAGGTGCTTATGCAGGCAACTGCGCTATTGATAATGTGACGATTGATTTGGTACAAGCCCCCTCTAATTTACCCGACCCACCTGCTGATTTTTTAGACCTTTTCAATTTTGATAATCACGGCGGTCAAGTGCTAACGATTCCCAACGGAACATTCAGTGAAATCGGCGTAGATTGGGAAACTTATGACGATGCCCTCTTGATTTACGATCCTGTTTACAATGGTATTCCAAGCTACACTTTTGTCTTTAATGATTATATGGATGAAGCGGATGCCCGTCTTTTTTCTTTCAATAATTTTCC
>CAYTVR010000336.1:0-7457 GCA_964441245.1 uncultured Saprospiraceae bacterium
ATCCCATATCCTATAGATGCCATGATGACAAACCAATACCAATTTCTCAGTAATTTCAACAACAAAGGAATGGGTTCCACTGCAAAAAAGTTAATTTCTTTTTTCATACGAAAACTTCTCTTTCTTTTACTTATCAAAAATAATGGTAGTCTTTGGGGGTTGCTACAAACGCCAATTAAAGTAGGTGGGGGCCATACATACGCCAATAAATAGGAAGCTACAGCTTCACTAAATTGACTATTAAAAATTTAATTTCAGCGTAAAATTTTAAGAGGTGATTTTTAAAGTATTTGGAAGTTTTCTCAAGTAGTATCTTCTTTATTAGGCTTTATTCTCTAGTGTTTTGTAGAGGAACGTAAAATAGTTTTTTTGTCTCTAGACAAGGCGAAGGTTCCTGACTATAGCCATAGTTACCGAAAGGGGTTCTTCAACGAAGATAGAGGAAAGAAACTATTGTGTTTCACATAAAATATTTCAGAATAAAGTCTATTGGTTGTGCTTAATTGGCACTATTAATTACAGAGACTAATAAAGTCGCAATAGAGATGAATACAGTAGCAAAGGAAAGGGTATTCCTTACTCGGTCTTGATTCAAGTCCGCCGTCTTGTATTTATCAGGCTCTAAATAAATGATGTCGTTATTTTGAAGATTAAAATAAGGAGAATTAAAAATCCCTGCATCCGTAATGTCCAAACGAGCAAATTGCCTTTCCCCATTCTCTTCTCTTATAACCAACACATTTTTCCGATCTCCATAGATTGAAATATCCCCTGCCATGGCCAAGGCCTCAATAATATTTATTTTATTGTTAGGTACTGGTATGATGCCATTACCAGCTTCTCCTAATACAATGATTTTAAAATTTATTAATCTAACATCGACAACAGGTTCTTTAATAAAACCATTTTGTAACCGCTTAGTTATAGCCCCTTCAATTTCTTTTTGGGTTATCCCCTTCACCATTATTCTACCCAAAACTGGAAAATTAATGGCTCCTTCTTGATCAACTAAATATTTAGACCCCTCTGTTGGAAGCGCGGTATCATCAGTACTACTAGGTTGAATATTAAATGGCAGAGCAGCTCTCGGATCAAAACTATAAACATTAATGAGGAGTATATCCCCAAATGTAATCTTGGTATCAGGAATAGGACTGACTTGATATATAGAAGAGTCTGGATAGTTTTTTAAATTTTGAAAATAAATCAAGTTTTGGTGGCTTTGACAAGCGCCTAAACTAAGTATCAAAATACTTAGACTAATGATCAGTTTGGGTGACATAATTTTCTAAATTGATTTTTAGATTTGAATCTAAATAAATTCGTTTAACCATTTGTGGTCGGAGAGAAAATTTAATTTCTGTTCCTCCATACTTTCAGCTAAAAAGTCTAATTGTTTATTGTTATGAAGATCGGAACCTAATACATTTATCCAACCATTATTTAATAATTTGAAAGCTCTACGCTTGACTCTAGATCCATAAAACCCTAAGAAAGATAATAGATTCGCTTGGAACTGACAGCCAAAATCTAACAATTTTTCATAGTCCTTTGATTCAAAATATAAATACCGTTCAGGATGAGCCAATATAGGGCGATATCCTTTAGTTTGAATTCTAAAAATTGAATCATATAATTTTTCAGGTGCTGCCAAAAAAGAGATTTCTATTAAAAGATATTTATCCGCTATTGGTAACAATTCGTTAGTTTCTAATAGTTTTTCAAAATTTTCATCCAAAAAGTATTCGGCTGCTAAATCAAGCTCCACATTTAGCTCTCTAATTGCAATTTCATTTTTTAATTTAGCGAAAGCATCAATCAATTCTTTCTTTGTATTTGGATAATAAGCCTGATATATGTGAGAAGTTGCAGTAATTCGATTGCTTCCCAAACGTTTCATCCCTTTTATTAAGCTAATGGATTCCTCCATAGTTCTCGGCCCATCGTCTACTTCTGGGATTATATGAGCATGCAAATCCCGACTAAATTCGAAAGCCTTATTGACCAGCTTAGTTTTCTTTTGAAACTTAAATAAATCAAAAATCATAATATTATTCTCTGGTCAATTCTCTATTTGAAATCTCAACACTTTCTACTGGCTTTCGCCAAATATTTAGGCTAAAATAAAATACAACTACAATACTTGAAATTATTAAAAACTGCAACTGAAATAATAAATTAGAAATCAAATAGGTCAATACAATCAAAGCAATTGTAAAGCCACTTAAAAATATGGAAGCCTTTTCATGGCTCCATCCTTTTTTGATTAATACATGGTGGATGTGGTTTTTATCTGCACTAAAAGGAGTCTTTCCTTTAAGGATTCGAGAAAAGAAAACTTTAATGGTATCTACGATAGGAAAGATTAATCCAGCCAATACTAATAACGGTAGGTTAACTTCTCTTTGCATTAGACTCCCATCTATGGGAAGAGTTAATGCCAATAAACCTAAACTGCCAATTAAAAAACCCAAAAGCAAAGATCCACAATCTCCTAAAAAAATTTTTGCAGGACTGCTATTAAATTTCAAAAAAGCAAGTGTCCCTCCAAAAGTAGCTATTGAAAGTAAACTATAAGCCATAAAACCATTGCTATAAAATAAATATCCAAGACCTAAAGTACCAATAAGTGCTAACCCTGCAGACAAACCATTAATACCATCCAAAAGATTAAATCCATTCAAAACTAGTAGTACAAATAACAAGGAAAATAAAAAAGATAGTAATTCGATCCCGAGAAAATTTTTCATCCCAATTATAGTAAGGTCAAGTGAGTGTGGTGAAAAGATCAAAAATAAACTAACCACTATTAGCTGTAAGAATAATTTTTGTTTTGCCTTTAAGGCAAAGAGGTCATCATATAATCCAATTGCTGCTATTACAATACTTGCAATAAGGATTAACATTAAAGCAGGAAGATAAAAAGTGGCAAAACTAACAAGACTTAATATTAGTCCAATCATTATAGCCATTCCTCCTAAAAAGGGAACCTTTTGATCATGTGAACTTCGATGATTTGGATAATCAAAATATCCTTTTTGATACGCTAACTTTATAAGTAAAGGAATTAGAAGGTAACTAATCGAAAAAGATAGGATTAAAACAGCCAAGGATTGTTTCATAAATAGTCTATAGCTAATTTATTCTTGCAAGTACATTCGAAGGGACTTCTATCTTTAATGCGTATCCAATATGCTCCAGTTCAACAACAAAACTTTTCTTACCTTTTATCCCAATTAATTTTCCCTGGAGGCCAACTAAACGTCCTGATGTGATTTCTACTTTATCTCCTTTCGAAAAATGGTCAAATGGTACGACTTCTAAATTAAATTCTTCTTCTCCAGTTACTTGCTTTAATAGGTCTATTTCACGTTGAGGAATAGCAACCAATTCCTTGGCTATTTTTACAAACTGCAAAACATGGTTCGTTTGTAAAACCCTTACATAATCTGCCTTGGTAATATTTACAAAAACGTAATTGGAAATTAAGGGCAATTCTACCCACTTTTTACTTCGACCATATTGACGCAAAATTCTATTAAGTGGTAGATAACTGGTAATACCCTTTTGTGAAAGATGATCAGCAACCATTTTTTCACTGCGATACCTAACATAAATGGCAAACCATTTGGCTTCAGTTGAAGAAAGTACTGGTTTATATTGTATTCTTGTTTTCATTTTTTTGTGGCAATAACTTAGAAAACCAAATTGGTATATTTTAGCAATAAATAGGCTCCGCCCATTTAAAGCATACAAGCTTTATTCATTCTAAAAATAAAAATCCCGTTCCTTTTGTGTACAAAAGGAAAAAAGAACTAAAAATTAGTTTGGGTTGAAAGTAAGTAGCGTTAGTAATAAAGAAAGTAGCTTAAGGAATTTTAAATATTCCCCAGCAAGGTGAAATGTGAGTAATTACTAATGTCGTAAATCAGCCAGTAAATAGAATTTTGTCCTATTTATAGCAATTAATAAGTAGTTCGTAATTAGTAAATAGTAGTTGGGATAAGAACCTGTTCAAAATATTTTGAGCAGATTTTAAATGGTATTAGGGAAGGATTCTCAGAGTAGTTAAAAATGACAGAGAAAAAAATAATTTCTTTTTTGAAAAAAAATCAATTTTTCATTCTAGGAAAAAAGGGTCTTTCCTCACCCTCAAACAAATCTATAATTTTTTTTCACATATCTAATATTCTATACTCGAAAAAATTCAAAAAAGTGAAAGAATACCTTAAACAAGGTATATTAACTCGTTTACTTTATGAGAAAATTAACCTAATTTTTAGATAAATTATATGCCATTAAGATTTACTTATCCATAAATGGATTAGACTTTTAATTTTAAATTACAATATATTTAAAATATATCTATGATTGTAAATTTTTGAGAATCTTTTTTCTCGCTATCCATTCTATTTACTTAATGGTATTAAAAGAATCTTGTCCAATTCTTTTTTATAGAGCTCTCCACTCTCTTTACATTTTGCTACACCCTCTACATCAAAATCCAATCGATGACCATAAGCACTTACCCAACCAATTTGTTTAGCCGGATTTCCAACGACTAAAGCATAAGGAGGCACCTCTTTAGTAACAACAGCTCCAGCTCCGATCAAACAATATTCACCCAAAGTATTTCCACAAACAATAGTGGCGTTTGCTCCAATAGAAGCTCCTTTTTTCACAAGCGTCCGACTATATTGCCCCCTCCGATTCACATGGCTACGCGGATTAATCACATTGGTAAAAACCATTGATGGCCCCAAGAAAACATCGTCTTCACAAATGACACCAGCATAAATAGAAACATTGTTTTGCACTTTCACATTCTTCCCCAATTGGACATCCGAAGCAATAAAAACATTCTGTCCAATATTACAATGCTCACCTATAATACACTGAGGCATGAGGTGACTAAAATGCCAAATCTTTGTTCCTTTTCCAATAACAGCCCCTTCATCTATAACGGCTGTCTCATGCGAAAAATAATTTTTCTCCAAAGTAAAATGAATTTATAAAACATCAAACTAAGCATTTTTTCTGAATTGTGTACCTTCGCCCCATGTCTAAAAAAATAATCATAAAAAAAGGGAAGGAACATTCCATTAAGCGATTGCATCCTTGGATATTTTCAGGTGCCATTGAAAAGAAAGATAAGGGCGTCCGCGATGGAGACCGCGTAGAAGTAAGAGATCACAACAATGATTTTTTAGCTGTCGGTCATTATCAAGGAACAAGTATTTCCGTTCGTATTTTTTCATTTGAACCTATCAGTGATATTGAAAAATTTTGGGAGGATAAATTACAAAATGCTTATGCCTTTCGGCAAATGTTGGGACTTACCGATCATACGGAAACGAATTGTTATAGATTGGTTCATGCAGAGGGAGATGGCTTACCAGGTCTGATTATAGACATTTACGGAACGTCCGCAGTTATTCAATGTCATTCCATTGGGATGTATAAAACGGTGAATCATTTGGCGAAAGCCCTAAATACGATTTACAAAGAAAAACTAACAGCGATCTACTGCAAATCAAAAGCAACACTACCCAGTGAATTCGCCCAAGGCGTAGAAGATAGATACCTTTTGGGAGATGCGAAAAGTTGCCCAGCGATTGTAAAAGAACACGGCCATCAGTTTGAAATCAACTGGGAATCAGGACAAAAAACAGGCTTCTTCATAGACCAGCGTGACAACCGACTTCGCATGGCTGACTTTTCAAAAGACAAAAAAGTATTAAACGCATTTAGCTATTCAGGAGGCTTTTCCATTTATGCTTTAAAAGCTGGAGCAAGTGAAGTACACTCCGTTGACATTTCAGAAAAGGCCACGATCCTAGCTCAAAAAAACGAATCACTTAACGGACAGGCAACCAATACTTTTACGGGCACACATAAAATCATAACTCAAGACGTAATGCAATACTTGAAGGATACGGAAGAGGAATATGATGTCATGATTATTGATCCTCCGGCTTTCGCCAAATCAATCAAAAAACGACACAACGCAGTACAAGCCTACAAGCGACTTAATGCCTTAGCAATGAAAAAAATAAAAGCGAATGGGATTATTTCAACTTACAGTTGTTCGCAAGTCGTTGACAAAAAATTATTTTATGATACCATCACAGCAGCGGCCATAGAAGCCAATCGAAAAGTCCGAGTGGTTCAGCACTTGAGTCAACCTGCTGATCATCCAGTCAGCTTATTTCATAAGGAGAGTAGTTATTTGAAGGGCTTGATTTTGTTTGTGGAATAAGATTTTTTAAGATCCCTCAGAGCTTAACGCTAATTTTGCACCACAAACAAACCACGTCTTTTGTCCTCGTCATTCGTCAAAACAAGGATGTAGATACCAGAGGTCAAATCACCAATTGAAATAGAACTTAGATTAGAAGTTGATTTAGTCTCCAACATCTTCTTTCCATCCAAATTGTATATTTCAATTAAGTCATTCTCTTGTGTATCTACCCGTATGATCTCTTGAGCTGGATTTGGGTAAATATTAAGAGCAACAGGATTGATCTCCTTTACACCAACCGATCCTTCTTCCACTGCTACTCGCAATACAACAGCTCCGACACCTCCAGACCGCCCATCAGGGAACTTGACTTCTACTGAATTGGACGAGCGTAACAATGCCCCATCGACCTTTATGATCTTTGTCGTTTTGTAATAATCATTTGTAATTCGCTCTGCACAATCTTCAACAGGCACATCTAGTTTTACACCATTCAATTTAATTTCAACTTCTTTCGAATAATTAGACGGTCGACTAAGGCCTACTCGTAAGATTGCATACTCAGGATTGGATTCGGGGGTAGGAATGGAAAAGGTTTTAGAGCCACTAAATTGAACACCTGATTCTTTGCTATAATGAACAAGTTCATTTAGTGCTTTGGTTTCAGGAATAGCTTCACTATAATTCACAAAAACAACGATAGATTCCTGCCCACCTATAGATATTTTATCACCTAATTTTTCAACCGACTCTTCCGAAAAATAAGGCAAAAAATCAGTGCCCCTTCCTACTCTTCTTATCATTGAATTTACGATTGGAGCATCATGGTTTTCAATATTTAGCAAAAGCACTCCATCTGCATTACTTTGATTATGAAAAACAAGTGCTAAAGTCTTATCATCAACAAAAGCGAAGTGCTGAATATCGGTATCACTACAATTAGTATCAACTCGTCTACCACTAACATCTTTAAAAAATTTAAAAAAGTTGATCAACTTAGCTTCATGCCAAACAGAATTATTTTTATCAAAATCTTCCTTTACCAAGAGACTCGAATAATAAGTTGGATCCCAACCCGCACTTTCCAATAAAATAAAAGGCACCGTTTTTTGAACGATGTGTGGATGGTTCATAAAGGTTAGCGTATTGGCGATCGTACTATTGACCATAATAAAATTATCAATAGATCGCTTCTTCATTTCATGCAAAAAGCCGC
>CAYTVR010000337.1:0-7452 GCA_964441245.1 uncultured Saprospiraceae bacterium
TGCCTTTGTCTGGATCAATTTCCTGCATCCAGATACCATTTTTTCCTGGCCATTCACTTCTGGTTCCGTCAATCACTGCAGCACCAGTATAGTAACAACGACCATCATCATCCCAAAAAAGAGAAGGATCTATTCCCGGAGCATCATCAATCCAAATTGGATCACTCCAAGGGCCAGCTGGATTTTTAGCTGTTATTATAAAGTTCCCATTTTGCCCCACCATAGTAGTAATAATGTAGAACGTTCCATTGTGATGTCGAATAGTTGGAGCAAAGATTCCATTCGAATTTCTTAAACCATCTTTATACACAATCTGATCTGGACGATGGAGGCCGTGGCCAATTTTTTCCCAATTCACTAAATCCTTGCTTTGATGGATGGGTAATCCTGGATACCATTCAAAACTGGAGTTGACCAAATAATAAGTATCGCCTACGCGGCAAATCGAAGGATCTGGATAAAAGCCAGACAATATGGGATTGTTAAACGTTTGATTTGGAGATTGTCCAAAAACAATTGAGGATAGCATAAACCCAATTACAGTAAGCATTGTTCTTAAAAACATAGTTGAATGTCAATTTATTATTTGGAAAAAGAATTTTGGGAAGATAAAAAATGTACTTGAATTTTCATCATTTGTCATTCATAAATTGAAAGTCTGTATGATGTCTGTAGATGGGTAAGAGGACACTGCAGGTTTATTCGAAGTTTATTTGTAGATTAGGCTTTTTTTATGATGATAAAACATTTAAACAGTAACTTTAGTTTTTTAAAATAAATATAGAAATTATGTTCAGATTAGACGGACAATTGGCAATCATTACTGGTGGAGCTAGAGGAATAGGCGCTGGTATTTGCGAAGTTTTTTTAGAAGCAGGAGCTGCGGTAGCTCTTTGGGATGTAGCTGACGGTCAGCCGATTGTTGACCAATTAAAAACAGCTAACAACACTATTTTTTACCAAAAGGTAAATATCACCCATAAGGATTCTGTAGAAGCAGCTGTTGCGGAAATTATGGAAGAGCACGGTCGTATCGATATTTTGATCAATAACGCAGGGGTGATTCGAGATCGCTCTTTTATGAAAATGAGTCAAGAAGAATGGGATACGGTGGTCAATGTAAATGTCAATAGTTTATTTGTGACCTCAAAAGCAGTTCTTCCACACATGACAAAAGCAGGCTATGGTCGAATCGTTTCTGCTTCATCCATTAATGCGATGCGAGGCGCTTTTGGTCAAACCAATTATTGCGCTTCTAAAGCTGCCATTCAAGGTTTTACTCGAGCACTTTGTAAAGAGGTTGGAAAATATGGTATTACCGTCAACTGTGTTGCTCCGGGATTTATCAAAACAGCGATGACGGATTCCATTCCGGAAGCATTGGTGAATGAAGGGATCAAGCATATTGCTGTAAAAAGAATTGGATTACCCAGAGATATGGGCTGTGCTTATTTATATCTTGCCTCCAAAGAAGCTAGTTTTATTAGCGGAATTACATTGCATGCAAATGGGGGTGAGTATGCTATTTGATTTGGGGTTTTTGGGAGACTTGAAGCTTTAATATTAATATCCAATAACGAATATTCAGTATCCAATAATCAATCGGAATGTAGTGAAGATTTTTTCGGCCGAAAGGTGTGTAAAAGTCGGGAGTAGGTGAAAGTCGATATAATCAATTGGGTCGTTTTGTTTCAAAATAAATAAGTTGAATTGTAGCAATAATATTTAAAAATAAATTCATGACAGATACAGCATTTAAGACAATTTTTGAAAGCCCAGAGGACATGCAGGCTTATATTGGAAAAGAGGTCGGGTTGAGCGAATGGTTGACTGTGAATCAAGAGATGATTTCTCAATTTGGAGAACTTACCAAAGATGAGCAATGGATTCACTGTGATCCGGAAAGAGCAGCTAAAGAATCTCCTTTTAAAAAGACAATCGCTCATGGTTTTTTAAGCTTGTCGATGTTTACATGGTTTCTTGAAAATTGTATTATCCTAAAAGGAATAAAAATGGGCTTGAATTATGGATTTGACAAGATTCGTTTTATCAACACCGTTCAAGTAGATGCCAGAGTTCGTGGCCGAATCAATTTGATAGGAATCGATCAAAAAGAAGATAGCCTTAAATTTAAATACCAAGTGACGGTTGAAATTGAAGGAGAAGAAAAACCAGCAATTGTGGCAGAGTGGTTGGGTATGGCTTTTTTTTAGTACAAGTAAAAAAAAGAAAATATCAGTACTCTGAAGAAATTTAAAATTGAATAAATTAATTAACTAACAATAATATGAAAGCGATCGTTTGCGAAAAATACGGACCTCCTTCGGACTTAGTTTTAAAGGATTTACCAAGTCCGGAACCAAAGGAAAAAGAAGTACTAGTCAGTGTCAAAGCATGTAGTGTTAATTTTCCAGATACTTTGATTATTCAAGGCAAGTATCAGGTTAGACCAGAGTTGCCATTTACACCGGGCAGTGATATTGCAGGAGTGATCAAATCAGTAGGAGAAGGAGTGAAGCATTTGAAAATAGGAGATGAAGTTTTTGGATTCGTTCCCCAAGGTGGATTTGCAGAAGAAGTAGTTGTCAGTAGTCGAACCATTTTCCCAAAACCATCTGAAATGAGTGCTCCAGTCGCTGCTTCTTTTTTATTGGCTTATGGTACTTCGTATCATGCCTTGAAAGATCGAGCGCATCTAAAAGAAGGAGAAACACTCGTCGTTTTGGGAGCATCTGGTGGTGTAGGTTTAGCTGCAGTTGAATTAGGAAAACTCATGGGAGCAAGAGTGATAGCTTGTGCTTCCACCGATGAAAAATTAGCCCTTTGTAAAGAACATGGTGCTGATGAAATCATTAATTATAATAACGAAGATTTAAAAAGTCGAATCAAAGAATTGACAAATAAAAAAGGAGCTGATGTTGTTTACGATCCTGTTGGAGGGCATTATTCAGAAGCGGCATTGAGAGCCATGGGGCGCGAAGGTCGTTTTTTAGTGGTAGGTTTTGCAGCAGGTGATATTCCTAAAATTCCATTGAATTTGACCTTGTTGAAAGAATGTCAAATCGTTGGGGTTTTTTGGGGTTCTTTTGCTTCTAAGTTGCCTCAAGAAAATATGGCTAATACACTCCAACTTGTGCAATGGTACAATGCTGGGAAACTGAATCCGCATATTCATGGGATTTATAAATTGGCAGATACGGCCTCGGCTTTGGAAGATATGATGAACCGCAAAGTACGTGGAAAGATTGTGATTGATTGCGGTATTTAAGCTTTAAATAAAAAATCCACTTCCCCAAGAAGTGGATTTTTTATTGATGTGTATTTGTGTTGTTATATCTTAAGGGGCTTTTGTATCTGAAAGTTAAAATTTCACCACACGGTGGACTAAATTAATTTGATCACCGACTAATCGGAGCATATAAATTCCACTTTCATAATTCACCAAATCAATTGAAGTCGTTGTTCCATCAATTTTAAAAGTGTTGACTTTTTTACCCGTTAAGGTATATAATTCAAAATGGTTATTCTTATCCAGCAAGCTTTCAGACAAATCTATGTTTAATAATCTATTTGTAGGATTCGGAGAAACAGTAAATCCTTGTTCGATGCTTTCCAATTCATTTACATCTGTAGCCGTTTCCAAAGTGAAAATTAATCGATCTAGATTAAAAGGATTGTTGCCCGTAATATCCAATCGCATTTGTTGTTCTCCTGCCGCTAATTCGATTGTACTGTTCGCAGTTATATCTTGAAACGCGATCCAATTACCAGTATTGGGAGTGCTAAAAGTGGTGAAGGCATCGTTGGCATCAAAAGTAATTTTGAATGCTCCATTGGCGACTTGCGAAGCTACTTCAGCATCTACTTTGTAAGTGCCAGATTGAGCCACTTTGACGGTGTATTCTATCCATTCACCTCCTTCGACATATGCCAATATATATCCATTTCCATAAGCGCCAATATCCACTCCTTCATTGGGTCGAAAATCGTTTGGAATATTTGCTGGTTCTGTATCGTGGTAAGCCAAGCCTTCTCCTCCAAAATCATATTCTTCCACTTCTAATTGACCTGGAATATCTATAGGAGTCCCATTAAATGCGATCTGTTCTGTTGAGGTAATGTATACTCTTGTAGGATATCCGTGTAGTAATGTTCCGTCTGTTCGAGTGGTGTACATTCTGTACGTGTAGCTAATCCCAGGCTCAACATCAAGATCTATGTAGGAGGTAGTAGTAGAGGGTACTTCTGCAATTTGAACAAAATTATTGCTACCGCCAATATACCTCTCTAAAATGATGTTACTCTCACTATTTGTTCTGTTATTCCATTCAATCGTGGTTCTCGGCGCATCATTGACGGGATCAGGAGTAGAGCTTGAGAAAATTTGATTTGGAGAGTCCTCGTGATAATGCATTAGAATATCTTTAACCTCTGGCCAAGTGTTGCTACCTCGATTTAATATTTTAAAATCACCACCATCATCCCAAGCAGAAAAAGCAAAATCATTGATGATACATTGTTCTACATTATGTGCGTAGATTCGCATCCGAGAATTGAAATCACAAACAACCAGCGCTCCGAATTCGCTATGATGAACAGGAATATTATTCGTATTTGACCAATTTTTGACTGAATTATATTGGTTAGTCATCTGTTGGTAATCACTATTGCTTCCCCATGTTCCTTGTCCTTGCCCCGAAAATTGCCATGGATCATAGGAGTGGTAATAACCAATTAGATAATCATCATCTGGAATATCAGCATTCAATAATTGTTGTGAATTAGCCCATTCATTGCCACCATAAATAACAATTCGAGTCGGATTATCTATTCTAATAATATCTAAAATTCTTTGATTCAAATCATCTACTTGGTTTGCGGTCATCCCTTTGGGCTCATTGATGATTTCGAATATTAATTTATCTGATTTATTTTTAAAACGATCAGCTACTTGTTCCCAGATGGCATCATATCTGTCTCTTAGCGTTGCGTTACTATAGTCGTTTTTAAGCCAGTCTTCATGATGACCATTTAGGGTGATATAAAAACCTCGAGATAATCCCCAATCCACCACTTGTTCTACGCGATCCATCCAACTGGAGTTAATCGTGAATGGGGCAGCGTCACCAGTGTGTTTGTCCCAGCGCACAGGTATCCTGATATTATTGAATCCTGCTTCCACATAAGCGTCAAAATAAGATTCTTGCGCAGGTCCGTTATTCCATGATCCTTCAAATGGAGGCTCAAGTGTGTTTCCAAGATTGATGCCTCTACCCATTCCTAGGATGGCTTCTTGAGGAGTTAATTGTGCCAAAAGAGGTGTGCTTAAACAAAAGAGTAGGAGAGTAAAAAAAAGAGAAGAATGTTTCATCTGTTGCCTTTCTAGGTATTTGGTTAAAAATTAAGTTCATACATCATTAAGAGGCAGTTTTTAATAAAATTTACCATGAATTTTTCAAAGAAAATGGATTGTAAGCTTATTTTTTCAGTATTTGACCTCTAATTGATATTTGGAATAGGACAACTCCAATGAAATTATATTTGGTTTTTATTGAGAATATATTCTAGAATGCTCTTTTCCATATTTATAATTATGCTGATAAAATGGAAAATGCCCTAACAAGAACTTAGCTCTTATTAGAGATTGCTTACTTACTTGATCTTCTATCGATATAAAGAAGAAAACTGATTGAAATATTTTATTTTTTATTCTTTATACTCCATTCAATTGCTTTGTGTGCATGAATTTTTCCTGTATCAAATATTGGAATACCGACATCTATTGGTGAAATTAAAATTGGTAATTCTGTGCAAGCTAAAACAACACCTTCTGCTCCTTGATTCTGTAGCTTTTTTATGATCTCAATAATTTTTTGTTTTGAAAAATTTGTGAATTGTCCTTTAACTAATTCCTGATAGATAATATCATGGACAACTTGTCTACCGTTGATATCCGGAATCAAAATGTTAAGTCCAAAATCATTCTTTAGTTTTTTAGTGTAAAAATCTTTTTCCATAGTGAATTTCGTTCCTAATAATGCTACCTTTTTTAAACCTAATTTCTGGATAGCTTCACCTGTAGTTGTAGCAATATGCATAAAAGGAATACTTACATTTTTAGAAACATATTGACACACTAAATGGATGGTGTTGGTACAAAGCAAAATAATATCTGCACCTGCTCTTTCTAACTGCTGGGCAGCGCGTTTCATCAATTCTCCAATAGCTTCCCAATCGCCTTTAAAAGTCAATCGCTCTATTTCCGCAAAATCGACTGAAACCATAATGCATTTGGCAGAGTGTGAGCCTCCTAATATTTCCTTTGCTTGGGTATTTATAAATTCGTAATACAGTTTAGAAGATTCCCAACTCATGCCTCCAATTAATCCTATGGTTTTCATATTTATGATTTTTTGTCAGTCCTTTTTTTTTAAGTAAACAACAAACTCTTAATTCCCCGTTCTCCTTCTTTCCTCTTTATTTCCTGTTTTGTGTTTTTTGGCTTTTAAATTTTTATTACCAAACTTATAGCTAATTGCTAAATGAAAAGATCTGTTGTCGTAGTAGTATCTTGCTGTTTGTAATACACCGTTTACTCGGCTTTCATTTCTCTCTGCTGAAGATTTGAAAATATCATTTCCTCTTATACTAATGTTTAAGTTTTTATCCAATAAAAGGTATTGTAAAGACAAGGAAAATGAACTGGCCTCTTTAGTGTCATAAACGCCATTCATACCTGGGAAGCTATACCAAAAATTGACTCCCAAAAGTAGATTTTTGTTTAGATTAAAATCGTTATAGGTGGAAATAGTAGAATTTATTCCTTTTTGGTCTTCTTGCTTTTCTTTTAACTGAAAGGATGATTCCGAGTAGTTGATATCTAAATTGTTATTGCTGCTCCACCAGGATATTTTATCGAAAGTATAATTTCCTGAAATACCAATGCGATGGGTATTGATAAAATTCTCATTGGTAAATCGAATAATATTAGTGGTAACATCTGCTAAAGGAACTTGTGAAAACAAATTGTCTTCATAGCTATAATACAATTTTGTAATGAAATTGTTATAAGTATTTGTCAATTCTAAATTGTCAATAAAGGCTGGCTGCAAAAAGGCATTTCCTTCAATAGTTTGAAAAGGATTAGTAAAATAGACGTTAGGATTCAATTCAAAAAAACTAGGTCTTCTAATTCTTTTACTATAGGTGAATGAAATATTCGACTGCTCATTCACGTCATAGGATAGATAAAAAGTTGGGAATAACTTAGTATAATCGTTTTTTATTGACAAATCCAAATTATTAGATTTAGAATTAGTCTGAGTAGCTTCTATTCTTAATCCAAATTGAGTACTCCATTTGTCATTTATTTTTTTATTAGCGGAAAAATATATGGCTTGAACATCTTCTTTATATGCAAAATTATTTTGAGATATTGGTAAATTGATCACA
>CAYTVR010000338.1:0-7437 GCA_964441245.1 uncultured Saprospiraceae bacterium
AGGGCCATGTAGTGCTGAATCAGAAGAGCAAGTGTTGACCACGGCTCGTGCCTTGGCTGCCCAAAACATTGATTTGTTTAGAGCAGGTATTTGGAAACCTCGTACACGTCCTAATTCTTTTGAGGGAGTAGGTGTGGTTGGTTTGAAATGGTTGCAAAAAGTGAAAAAAGAAACAGGTCTAAAAGTAACGACTGAAGTTGCTAATAAAGATCACGTCTTCGAAGCTTTAAAACATGGAGTCGATGTGTTTTGGTTAGGAGCACGTACCACCGTGAATCCTTTTTCTGTACAAGAAGTGGCCGATGCATTAAAGGGAGTTGATGTTCCAGTCATGATCAAAAATCCGATCAATCCAGATTTGAATTTATGGATTGGAGCGATTGAAAGAATTTATCAAGCGGGGATTACTCGTATTGGGGTGATACTTCGTGGGTTTTCAAAATTTGGCGAAAGCCGCTATAGAAATGAACCTAGGTGGCAAATTCCAATAGAGTTGATGAGACGTTTTCCTGATCTAGAAGTGATCTGTGATAATAGTCATATTTGTGGTCGAAGAGATATTTTGTCTGAGGTGGCACAAGAGGCCATGAACCTTAATATGGCGGGGATCATGACAGAAACGCATCCCAATCCAGATGAGGCTTGGAGTGATGCTAAACAACAAATAACACCTGCTGTATTTGGCGAATTGGTCAAGGGCTTAGTGCTTCGAAGTGAGACTTCTGAAAACGAAGAGTTTTTGGAAAACCTTGAAGACTTAAGAGGCCAAATCGATGCGGTAGATAATGAACTGTTGGCGATGTTGGGTAAGCGGATGAAACTAGCGGAGAATATCGGTTTGTACAAAAAGAAAAATAACATTTCTGTTTTGCAGCCTTCTCGTTGGAATGAAATTTTGGAAAAGGCAACGGCTGATGGAGAAACCAAAGGTTTGAGTGGTGACTTTATTGAAAAGTATTTGAAAGCGGTTCACCAAGAGTCTATCAATCGTCAAAATAAAGTGATGAACTAATTTACTTTTTGGTTTGGAACCATAAAAATTACGAGATGAAAATTACTTTATTTTCATCTCGTCTTATTTTAGGAATAGTGAATTAATAAATTACGTCTTTTGACGCAGTTATTTTGCTGTCAGGCGAGGCGAAAAACGTAGGCAATGCAAGAGTATTTACGAGGCTTTTCAACGAAGGATGGTAGTAAAAGAACAAGTCAAAGGATGTAATTTTATTATTTCACCATTCCTTTACTAAAAAATCAAATTATATATTTGGAGAAGTAATTTTAATTCTCCATATTAGCGAACAATTAACTCCAAATCCTTTATGAGTGAAATAGATGAAATCACTTAACAAACGCAAAAGGAACAAATGTTAATTATCTATATTGCTACAGGCGCATTCCTAATAGGAGGATTAATTATTCTTCTTGATGGAGCCCTCGCACAGAAAAAAAAATAATACGGGCTAATACGCAAAAACTACTCAGCCCCTCTAAAAAGAAAAGGTATTTTTTTTAAATACCCGGTGGACTAAGGACAGCACACAAGTCCTAATCATAGTTCTAGCTTTTATTTATTTTCTAAATCTTTAAATTCTTACGCGTGTTTTCTTTAGTGGGAAACATGTTGTTGATCTGCTATTTAGGTTTTGAAAATATTAGTAGGACTATTGTATGAAACTCTACCCTAAATTTCTCCCTGCTAAATAGTTTTAAAGACCCTTGAATTAAAAATTCTTCCCACTCCCTTTTGTCCCGTGATCCGTATTGGATTTGATGTGTAATGGATGCTTGTTCTTCCATTACCTAACACTTAAATTACATACAAACTATGCTCATTCTTTACATTACAGGAGGTGCATTTCTTGTTGGGGGAGTATTGATCTTAGCAGATCGAATGATATCTAGCAAGAATCCAAAGAGGTATTAATGCCTCTTCCATTTACCTGCCGTTTGACCTGACAAGGTTGGTGAAAATTCACTTTAGGACGGTAGTTATTATACGTACCAGCAGCTCAAAAACTGATTGTTTTAATTTTAATGCTGTGTATAGTTTTCATTTTATTCTAGGAATTAGCAATAGATTTGAAGCCGACCAATATGTAAATGTCACACACATTTTTAATCTATTCTAATACTAGAATCCTTTAAAGTTAGTGTTGAAAGAGAAGGGGGGATTTTCCTCCCTTCATCTTTATTCTTCGGCCACCCAAATCTGTTTCTGATAAGTTCTCTTTTTATTTTTAAGACATTGCATGGCTTTGGTAAGGCCATCGAGTGACATCGGGAACATTCTATTTTCGGTATATTCTCGCAACATATTGACGGACTCGTACCAATCCCAACTGTACTCGGGCATAGGATTGATCCATGCAATATGCTTGAAATGATTTTTTAAACGTCGAAGCCAAGTGATACCGGCTTCATCATTATAGTGCTCCACGCTGCCACCTCTGTAAAATATTTCGTAAGGCGACATCGATGCATCTCCTACATAGATGAGTTTGTAATCTCGATTGTATTTGTGGATGAGTTCGAGTGTAGGGATGCGTTCATGATATCGCCTTGCGTTATCTTTCCAAACCGATTCATAAACACAATTATGAAAGTAGTAATATTCCAAATGTTTGAATTCGTGTTTTGATGCGGAGAACAATTGTTGACAGAGTTCAACGTGCTCATCCATGGAACCACCAATGTCCATAAGCATCAAAATCTTCACACGATTTTGTTTGGAAGGAACCATTTCTATATCGAGCATTCCTGCATTTTCAGAAGTCTTTTGAATGGTGCCATTAAGATCTAATTCTGTTGGTAAACCTTCACGCGTCAAGTGACGTAATCTTTTTAGAATCAGTTTTATATTTCGCGTATTGAGTTCTACCTGATCGTCTAAGTTTTTGTAAAGCCGCTTGTCCCAAACCTTCATTGCGCTTTTATTGCGACCGCCTTCTTGCCCAACGCGAAAGCCTTCAGGATTGTATCCATAAGCTCCAAAGGGAGAGGTTCCTCCTGTTCCTATCCATTTATTACCTCCTGAGTGTCGTTCTTCTTGTTCATCAAGTAGTTCCTTGAAGCGTTCCATTAAGGCATCCAATCCTCCCATTTTTTCGATAGCGGCTCTTTCTTCTTCACTTAATTGATTGAGGAAGGTTTTCATCAACCATGACTTAGGAATTTTCTTTTCGAAGAAATCATCTGGAAGGTCTTCCATGCCTTGGAAGTATTGGCCGAATATTCGATCAAATCTATCCAAGTGCGCCTCTTGCTTAACAAATATGATTTTTGTCAAGCTATAGAAATCATCAAGGTTGTAAGAAATAATATCTTTCTTCAGGGCTTCCATTAAGGTTAGGTACTCTTGCAAGCTAACTGGAAGGCCGTGTTTTTTTAGATCGTAAAAGAAGTTGAAAAACATATGACTAAATTAGTCATTTATTTTTAGAGATTATTTGATTTTAGGTTTTAGAGCTTAGACTTGTCTGAAGTAGTTGGTAATCCATCTAGAATATAAGGTTTCTATATCTACTTCATAATAAAATTTATTAGGTCGAAATTTTTGATTAGGCTTTCGCCGAATATTGAGAAAAAAGGAGAAATAATAACTACCCATTCAATTTTATAACTTTTTCCTTTTAAAATACATTTGCCATTTTAAACATTACATTTCCCCAATTAATTGACTGTTTAAATTTTTTCGAATATTTTATCTTTCCGTTCTTTTTTCCAAGTCTAATAATAATAACATCTTCGTTTGGATATAAGTATATATACTGTCCTAGTTTTCCATTTGTCATGGCATCCTCTCTAGGGTATTGTTTATAATATCTAGCTGGCTTATTTTCTTCTTTAATAATTTTATTATCATTGGTTACTTCATCATAAGCTATTGTATGCCACCACATATAGCTATAATGCCAATACGGGGAAGCAACCATTGTTTCTAAGCTGTTTCTTACCCAATCTTTTGGTATTATTTGTTCTCCTTTCCATTTTCCTTTTTTCAAAAATAATCTCCCAAATCTTGCTAAATCTAAAGCTGTTGAATTAAAGCAGCAGTATGCCTTAGTCATCTCAAGTTCTTTATCGGCAATAGCCCAACTTGCATTATGTTCAGTACCAATTTTTCTCCAAATTTTTTCTTGAAAGTACTCAGATAAAGGTTTGTTAGGGGCTCTTTCAATTACAATTCCCAGTAGCTGAGCATTCAAATCCTTGTATTCAAATTTTTCTCCAGGGTTATTTTTTCTGTAAAACAAATCATCAGAGAATAATCGTTTTCTAAAATCAGTTGCATAATAATATCGTGCAGGTCCTCTATTCAAGTTTAAATCTCCTTTCATGTTAATCCCTATTCCAGAATTCATGTTTAGTAAATTTTCGATTCTCACATCTTTAAAAATTTCATTATCCAATTCTGGAATATAATCTAATATCTGTGATTCAATTCCATTGATAAAACCTTCATGAATTGCAATACCTGCCAATGCACTTGTTAAAGATTTAGCACTTGAAAAAATTGGAACTTTTTGATGAGGTGTTAGACCATTAAAATATTTTTCGTAGAAAATTGTATCGTTTTTTATTACTATCAGTGCGAGGGTTCCTGATTTCTCTAAGAAGGAATCTGTATAATTTAGGGCATCTATTTTTTCCTTGAAACCTTTCTTATTTTTATCATCTGCTATCTTAAATAAAAATGGAACTTCACTTTTTTTGATTTTGAATGCGGGTAATTTTTTTGAGTCTTTAAAGTCAGGCTTCGCCCAAATTATAGCTCTTGGTATATGACATTGATAAAGTGGAAATAGAATTAAAAGTAAAAATAGTCTGAGGAGTTTCATTTTTGTTTTGTTCGTATAATGAGGGTTAGGATAGGACTTTCCTTAATAATAACGGGAATTATAAAATTGAATTTTTGAGAAGTATAAAATTAAAAAGATGAGAACCTAATTATTTTAATTATTGGCTCACAAGTTTGACTAAATTATAGTCAGTTTGAACCATACTAGTACATTTGACGAAAGTCAGAAGAAAAGATTACTTGTTGATATTTCCAGAAGCAGGACTAGTAGAAGGGCGAGCAGTTTCAGGTGGTTCAAATCCAAATGCTTCTACCATTTTGAAAAAGATTTCGGTATTTTCGTAGATGCCACTAAATTTTTCCGAACCAGGACCATAAGCAAAAACAGGAACCATGGTGGCGGTATGTGCTCGACCTTTTTTAGCGGTATAGGCGGGTTTTAGTTTTCGCATTTTGGAACCTGGGTTGATGGCCATTCCGCCAGTTTCATGATCAGCCGTAACGATAACTAGGGTTTCTCTATTTAAAGAAGCAAAGGCGAGAACCTCTCCAATCGCTTTGTCAAAATCTTCTATTTCACTCTTTAAATAGCTCGGATCATTTTCATGCCCCGCCCAATCAATCTGTGATCCTTCAATCATTAAGAAGAAACCTTTGTCATTTTTCTTTTCCAAAAAGTTGACACCAAGTTTACTCGCAAAAGGCAAGTACTTCCGACCTTGCCAGCAAGGGAGCGGATCATTGTCGGCAGTAAAGTAAACGAAGTCTTGATTATAATTAATAGGCACTTTTTCTAAGTTCTTTTTGAAGTAGTTCGATATTTGATATCCCTTATCTTCAAGCTCCTGATATAAATTGCTATCGTCCATTAAGCGGCGATCAAAGTATTTTTTTCCCCCACCTACTAAAAAATCTACCCCAGCATTAACGATGTCCGTCGCTATAGGCTCATAAAGACCTCTCAAAGGTTGATGTGCAGCGAATGAGGCAGGCGTGGCATGCACTAAGGTCGAAGTCACCACCATGCCTGTAGACAATTCATTATCCTCTGCCAATTCCAAAATGCTTTTGCATGGAATAGAATCTGGCCTCATGCCTACCATCCCATTATTTGTTTTGACACCGCATGCCATTGCTGTCCCACCAGCTGCGGAGTCGGTCACCAACAAATCATTAGCATGGGTTTTTTGAAATCCAACAATGGGAAACTTTTCAATATTGAGCGGCGTCTTACTTCCATATATAGCAGCAGTGACTTGAGTCAAGCCCATACCATCTCCGATCATCAAAACAATATTCTTTGGACGAAGTCCCGTTTCTACTTGTTGAGTATTAAAAGAGGGAGGAGGAGTCACCTTACAACTCCAAAAGAGGAAAAAAAACGTTAAAGTAAGCAAGCAAACCCTATGCTTGGCCAATAGAAATTTCATTTGTGTACGGATTAAAAAAATGTACTATCGGAGTTAATGAGTTGTTAAGTTTTAATTATGCCAATATTATTTTTTCAAAACAATATTCTGATTATGTAAATTTTGTATCAAAATATGGAATATTGTTTGAAATGGGCATAGTTTTGCGGAACAATAAGTAAGTTTCGGCTTTCGCCAAATATTACGACGTGTAACAAGGAAATCATAAAGTTCGTCTTTTGGACAACTATTTGATTTTCCTCGAATCTTTTCTATTGTATATCGAATAAATCTGAATGAACATTAAATTCCAACGATATTACGTTAAAATGAAGCTATTAAAATTAACAACCTCAACTAAAACTATTGTCAAAATGACTAAGCTATTCCAATTATTAGCAAGCTACAGCTTTTTTGTGCTAATATTTAATTTTTCCTACTCAAATGTAGCCGCTGCAACGACACCTGATGCCGCTACTTCACAGAGCTTTTTTGATTACATCAGTACTACTGAAGTGGTTGAATTGACCTTGACTACGGACCTAGAATTACTTGCTGCCAACAAGAAAAAGAATGATTACCAAGCAGCTAAAATTAGTTTTACGGATCATAATGCAGCCCTGCAAAGTTTTGATCTTAAGGTGAAGCCTCGAGGAAAATTTCGTCGTCGAGTATGTGATTTTGTTCCATTAAAATTAAATTTCTCTAAGTCTGGTTTAGCGAAAGCTGGATTAAAAGACTTTGATAAAATGAAGCTAGTAACCCACTGCCTAGATGATAAGGCACTGAGCAAGGAAGTGGTGATGCGCGAGTACCTAGCTTATAAACTGTACAATGAACTGACCAATAACAGCCTTCGAGTACAGTTGGTCAAAATCACTTATCAAGACAGTAAGTCTAAAACGAAAATTAAAAATCGTTGGGGCTTTTTGATAGAAGCCGTCAAAGAATTAAGTGAACGACTCAATGCCAAAGAATACGAGAAAATGAATGTAACAGATGAGCAACTTATCGCTAGCTCAGAAAGTAATACCGCTTTTTTTCAATACATGATTGGCAATGCAGATTGGGATGTAGGGATGTTGCGAAATATTAAATTGTTGGAAGACCAAAGTACTGGTAAGATCACAGTGATTCCTTATGATTTTGATTTTTCAGGTTTTGTGGATGCCACTTATGCTATTCCAAATCCCGATTATGGCTTGACTAATATTAAGCAAAGATATT
>CAYTVR010000339.1:0-7283 GCA_964441245.1 uncultured Saprospiraceae bacterium
TTTCATGCGGTCTTTAGCATAGGTATGGCCATTGGAGCGGGAACAGGAGCATTATTTACAAAATTCGATATTAGCTTATGGAGTCACCTGATTAGCGTTGCGGGTATTGGGTTTATTGCGCTACTTTGGTCATCATTTAATCTAGTCAATGATAAACCACAAGTCACTCTTGATGAGGACGTTAGCCATTTCATTTTGCCCTCCAAGGCCATTTTACCATTAGGAATCATTGCCTTTTGCGGAATGACCGGTGAAGGTTCTATGACAGATTGGTCAGCACTATTTATGAATAAAGTCATTGGACAAACAGAGGTTTTCAGTGCTCTAGCATTTGGTGCCTTTGCTGCAGCAATGACCATCGGAAGACTTTTTGGAGATGCAGTCACGGATCGTTTTGGACACTATAAAGTCTTAATCATTGATAGTGGTTTGGCGATTACTGGCCTTGCGATAGCATTAATTTTTGTAAGCACTTGGACCACATTAATTGGATTTTTTATTGTAGGACTTGGATTATCGACTGTCGTTCCAATCATTTACTCCAAAGCCGGAAACACCGAGGATGTCAGTCCCTCTGTAGGTATTGCTATGGCTACCACTATTGGATATGCAGGATTTTTTGTAGGACCTCCAGTTATTGGTTTTCTTTCAGATCTATTTGGATTAAGACTAGGATTAGGTTTTACTCTATTTTTATTTGTTATTATGAGTATAATTGTAACAAAAACCTTTAAATCTGAGTAATACCTGAAATAATGATCATTTTTAACATGGCTATTATTTCTATTCTAATAGAATTTTTCTAACTTCGCAATTCATTGAAAAACCCTTATAAAAAGGCTGATTTCAATGATTTTAAACTAAAAAAGATTTATTTTATCATAATTAGAACCTAGTAGAACTTAACTGTTCTACTAGGTTTACCTTTAAAAAAGCAAAAGTATGAAATCCTTAAATGCGGAATATCAGTCGGCTTTAGATCTTATCGCTCAACAAATTCAAGAGTCTGAGGAATTGTCAAAATATTTGGAAGAAGAGGAAGAAGAGGACTATCAGCAATTGAGAGAAATGTTTGAACCCAAAATAGAAACTTTGCACCGAAAAGTGGCTGCAGCTCATCCTCTACAATTAGAAACGCTTGAAAAAGCTTTACTAGAAGATAAATTTGAAGGCTTATTCTTACCAAGAATTCTTGGATATGCCGTTTTACGTGGTGAAGTTTCTGAAAATTATAAGTTCGTAAGACCTCAAAACCACTTTAAGGACATTTTAATTACTATTTGTCAATCTTCCAATTTTGACTCTATTCGTAAACGAATTGGCCAAACAGTACAGACAAGTTTTGCCCTAAGTAGTGATATTTGGATTACCAACCTAATCAATCTGGTTTCTAACAAACGGATTCGTTATTTCCTACAAAGTCAAAAATTGCCAAAATTTCGCGTACTTAAAGAGAGAAAGATTGGTTTCCTCAGATATAACAACCAGTTCAAAAATGAAAATTTTTACTGCGCTAAATTCCCTACGAATTTGCAAGAACTCAAGGTAGAATTTTCTGCTTTAAAAATATTTATTGAAAAGAGAATTCAGTTAGGTGGTGATAATTCTACCATTATAAACGAAATCAAAAATTTTATTGAAAACCCAGAATTCCAATCAACGGATGAAATGATCATCATGCTTGGACTTTATACCAATTTCTTTGAACTAGAAAAAGCAGATCAGGCGCATTTGAATACTATTTTCAATAAAGTTAGAAAATTGCAACCTGACTTTGACGTAAAATGGATGAACTTCCTACTAGCTACTCAGGCAGGTCAATTAGATATTGAAGGAGAAGCGGACAAACGTGTTTCTGATCTTGTAGATCCATCTATAAAAGATGAATTAGTAGAGCTTTACGCGGTAACTGATGTTATTCACAACCAAGGATATGATAGTCCAGAAGCAATCGAGGCTGTAAGAGTTGCTTACGGAAAACATGAGGGTGTTTCTACATTCAATGAATGTTTGCGAAATACTATTTTTGCTTATTTCCAAAGAAAAATGAACTCCTACGGTGTAGAAGAATACACGTCTTATTTTGAATTGTCAAAATTATTTCCAGCATATATCGATCTATTTGGCAATCAACAATTCAACCAAAACATCAAAGACCTTTGTATGAAATATGTGAAGAGTCTATTGAAAAAATACGTCGACAAGCGAGGAAGAGATTATCAAGACATCAAGAAATTTGTTTCTACCAATTTCAAAGATCTTGGTTTCCTTACGGACAAACAAATAGTAGAACTATTCAAAACTCGTAGAAAGAAAAAAGTACCTGTGAAATAATTTATTAATTACACGTTCCTTAATTTCTTTATAAAATCATTCTCTCAGTATTTGAAGATCAAGCTAAATTATTAGTCTCTGATTTTCTTCAAACATTGACAGAATGATTTTCTTTTCTAGTCATTCCATTTTTTCTCTTTTTGCGTTGAGCATTAAGCTCAACTAAGACACTCTATTTTGTGTAACACAAATCTAGTTGTCTGCTAATTTTTAAAATTCCAATATGTCTCGGCTCATCATCATTTCAAATAGACTTCCCATTACTGTAGATAAAAAAGACGGCGATCTTTTTTTTCATCCAAGTGCTGGTGGACTTGCAACAGGACTCAATTCGCTCGATAAATCAATGGATCGATTATGGATTGGATGGCCAGGCAGTAACATTGAAAATCCACAAGAACAAGTTAATCTAGAAGAGGAGTTAGAACAAAAAAATCTCGTGCCTGTTTTTTTATCGCAAAAAGAAGTCGAACTCTATTACGAAGGATTTAGTAATAAAACCATTTGGCCTCATTTTCATTATTTTGCTCAATTCACCACTTATCAAGAAGACTATTGGGATGCTTACGAAAATGCCAACAAAAAATTTGCGGAAATAGCCTTACAACATATTCAATCTGACGATCTAGTTTGGATACATGATTATCAATTGATGCTCTTACCAGCTTTGATTAGAAAAGCTTTTCCAAAAATTTCAATCGGTTTCTTTTTACATATCCCCTTCCCTTCTTACGAATTATTTCGGCTACTCCCTTGGCGGGAAAAAATTCTAAACGGTGTACTTGGAGCCAACCAAATTGGGTTTCACACATTTGGATATATGCGACATTTTTTAAGTGCTGCTTACCGAATTACTGGCCATGAACACAACTTTGGCAAGCTCACTTTTGACAATCGAATCGTTAACGTAGATGTTTTCCCTATGGGCATTGACTATCAAAAATATGCCTTTCCAGAATCTAGTGTTGACACCACTGAAAGTTCAGAAAGAATAAAAGGGCTTCTAGCCAAAAAAAGAAAATTGATCTTATCCATTGATCGTTTGGATTATACCAAAGGGATTCCTCATCGATTAAGAGCCTTCGAAAAATTCATTGAAGACTACCCGGAATATCATGGTAAAGTTTCCCTGATTTTAATCGTCGTTCCTTCTCGTTCTAATGTGGATCAATATGCAGATCTAAAACATGAAATTGACACTCTAGTTGGTCATATCGATGGAAAATATCGAACTTTTGGATGGTCTCCAATTCAATATTACTACCGATCATTTGATTTCGCTGATTTAACAGCCTTATACAAAGCAGCGGATATTGCTTTAATTACGCCACTCAGAGACGGAATGAATTTAGTGGCAAAAGAATTTGTCGCAAGTAAAGAAACCAGCAAACGTGGCGTTTTAATATTAAGTGAATTTGCTGGAGCAGCCATCGAACTTTCTGACGCACTAATCGTCAATCCAAGAGATCTCAAAGGCATGGTCAAATCTATTGTTGAAGCACTCGATATGCCATTAGATGAGCAAGAAGAACGTTTGATTAAAATGCAAAAAAGATTAAAAAAATATACGGTAAAACATTGGGCAGAAAATTTTATCACCCAGCAAGTTGGTCTCCAAGAAATAAAAAAAACCAATACGTCTAACTTACTTGTTGCCGAAAAACAGGAACAGTTAGTCGCCGATTATCAAAAAGCAAATGAGCGATTAATCATCTTGGATTACGACGGTACGTTAATGGAATTCAATGATGATCCTACAGCTGTTCACCCTGATGAAAAATTACTTCATTTATTAAAAAATATTGCGACTCAGGACAAGAATAAACTGGTCATCATCAGTGGACGAGACAAACCTACCTTACAAAAATGGTTGGGTGAATTAAATATTGACCTCTCCGCAGAACATGGAGCGTGGGTCAAACAAAATGATACTTGGCAACCACATGTAGGAATTAATCAAACATGGAAAGCAGACATTCGCCCTGTCTTAGAAAACATGACGGATCGGACTCCCCGTTCATTTATCGAAGAAAAAGAATATTCCCTTGCATGGCATTATCGCAAAATTGACAAAGACCTAGGAGAAAAACGGATTCGAGAATTTAGAGATGAATTACTTTACCTCACGGCAAATCTGAATTTACAAGTACTTGAAGGAAATAAAGTTTTAGAAATCAAAAATGCTGCAGTCAACAAAGGTACTGCGACTATTCGTTGGCTGGAGTCAAAAAAATGGGATTTTATTCTTGCCATCGGCGATGACCATACGGATGAAGATATCTTTAGTGCCCTTCCAGCTCATGGTCATAGTATAAAAGTAGGATTGGATCAAACCGTAGCCAAATTCCATTTACTTAGTGTCAATAACGTAAGAAAATTCCTAGAGAAATTAGCTTAAATCTTCTTGAATAGTCGATAAAATACTTCCGTCAGTAGAAAATGTTACTCTTTTATTGTCCCTTTTATTACTTTGGGTTGTATTCGTTGTATTCCTTATTATCATCAATAAATTTCGATATGTTCACAGATTATTTCGCAGGTATCACTTCTTATTTTAAAGCATTCCAATTGATTGGAAAATTACGGCTCTGGAAATTTGTTATGGTTCCTGGAATATTAAGTCTTCTACTCGGCGGTGGCATAGGTTGGACTGCAATGAGACAATCAGAAAGGTTGGGTAACTTTTTAGTGAGTTGGTATCCCTGGGACAAAGGGATTGACTTTATTTCAGGTATCGCCATTTGGGTTGGTGGTTTCCTTATTGTTGTACTGGGACTAATCTTGTATAAACATTTAGTTATGGTACTTGTCTCTCCTTTTATGAGCCCTTTATCAGAAAGAGTTGAAAGACATTTAAGTGGAAATGAAGGCCGCGCCTACCAAGGTTTTCAAATGGGACAAGCCATCAAAGATGTTTTACGAGGATTGACTTTGGCCATTCGAAATATTATCCGAGAATTATTTTTGGTAGCAATCTTTTTTCTCTTGAGTTTTATTCCTGTAGTTGGTCTTGTTTTTACTATCGCTATTTTCCTTGTACAAGCTTACTATGCTGGTTTCGGAAATATGGATTATACATTAGAGCGACACGAATCTGTTAGTGGAAGTGTCCAATTTATCCGAAGCAATCGGTGGTTAGCTATGGGAAATGGAACAGTCTTTATGTTATTACTCATGACCGGAATAGGCTTTTTAATTGCTCCTCCATTATCTACAATTGCAGGAACGGTTGAAGTAGTCAAACGTTTAGACGGAGTTGACAATGATGCTTATGCAGAAGAACAATATGTTTAGATTTTTTTATAAATTAGTTGACTGATTAATCGCCAATATCTTTATCATAATATTTCAATTGCCTCCGCAATTTGTTCATCATTTTAAGAATCCGCTCAGCTTTGGTTGTATCCGTTTTCGCGTCATAAATCCAATCCAAATATGCTTTCTGTTCTCCTTCCGTAAAACTTAAAAATGTTTCATAAGTCTTTTTAGGTTCGTCCTGAAAACATTCGATTATTTCAATTGGAATTTCAAGATTAGATTCATCCAAAAACAAAATAACATGCACAAAATCTCCAGCCTCTTTTCCAATTTTTTTTCTAATCGCTGCTTTCACTGGCAAAAATAATTTTCCATTACCCATCGGCATCAACTTATATTGTTTCAATTCATATCCATCAATACGACCTCTAACTCTTACCCAACCAAAAGGCGCTTTTTTATTTTGCGAAATTTCAGGAATGGCCGCATAAGTCCAACCTCCCTTACCAGGAAATTTTTCTAACAAATAAGTTTTATCTAACAAAGGTTGATTTTCTGACACCATTCTCTTTTTTATTAAAAAATATTCACCACGATTATTGAATAGATTTTATTCCAATAGAATCAGTTCTTAGTAGAAAACAATAACAAAACAATTACTAATAAAAAACAAACTCTATTCCTCATATATTTTCACCACTCGTTCACCAGGTTTTGCGTAAGCTCTATACATTCCTTTAGTATTAAAAGGCATCGCAATATTCCCCTCTTTATCCACACCAACAATACCACCAGAACCACCATTTCGTTTCAACTTATTATTGATCACTTCGTCTGCTGCTTTTTGAAAACTCACACCTCCATATTCCATCATCGCAGAGATATCATAAGCGACTGCATATCGGATAAAATACTCTCCATGTCCTGTCGATGAAATAGCACAAGTATTGTTATTAGCATAAGTTCCAGCACCAATGATAGGAGAATCTCCAATTCGATTCCATCGTTTATTCGTCATACCTCCAGTAGAAGTTCCAGCAGCAAGATCCCCGTTTTGATCAAGTGCAGCACAACCAACTGTTCCAAATTTATAATCTTCTGACTCCTCCGCTACTTCGCCCATTCCCGCTTCTTTTGCTTTTGCTCTTTGTAAGGATTCCCATCGACGCTCCGTATAAAAATAAGAAGGATCTACGATCTCCAATCCCACTTTTTTAGCGAAAGCTTCCGCCCCTTCTCTAACCAACATCACATGATCCGATTGTTCCATTACAGCTCGAGCCAGTTTGATCGGATTTTTAACATTAGTCACTCCTCCCACTGCACCCGCATTTTGTGTTTTCCCATCCATAAAAGAAGCATCCAATTCATTTTTTCCATCATTCGTAAACACCGCCCCTTTCGCAGAATTAAATAATGGAGAATCTTCCATGATTAAAATGGTTGCTTCTACTGCATCCATACTAGTACCTCCATTTTTCAATATATCTTCTCCTCTATTCAAAGCTTTATTTAGAATCGCTAAATACTCTTTTTCTTTTTCATCTGTCATATTTTCTTTCAGAATAGTACCAGCTCCACCATGCAGTACAATTGCATAGTTTTTAGTCTCTTCAACCTCTTTTGATAAATCTGTTTTTTTCGTTTTTATAGGTGGTAATGGACTACAACTGAAAAATAAGATTCCAACT